>CALVXL010000174.1 GCA_944369635.1 uncultured Clostridia bacterium | reverse complement strand
CGCGCTTTACGCCAACCAGAAGGCCCTGGTGGACGGATATATGCAAAATAACATATTCAACGGAGAAATCCGCGCCAAAGTGCTGGTGCGCAACGGAAAGGCATACTGGTATATCGGACTGATCGATGCGAGCGGCAGAAAGCACGCTTTGGTTATCGACGGCGCAAGCGGAGAAGTTCTTGCGGCAAAAGACGTATTTTAACGGCAAAATGTGAAAAAAGACGGATACATCCGTCTTTTTTTGGCAATTAATTCACGCGCCGCCCGCTTTTTGAAAAAGCGGGCGGCGCGTTTCGTTTGCTTTAAAATTTACACGTCTTGCGCTTCATTCCCGTTTAATTCTTCAAAAGGAACGGTTTCCTCTCCGCCGTCGCTTTTCACGGCGTATTCGGAAGGCAACGAATTATTCCCGCCTTCGGGCACAAAAACGCCGCCCTGCAGTTTTTCGAGAAAATCTCCGATATTCAGGTTTTTATCGCAGAAACTCTGCATGAAGTTGATGCTTTGAAATTTGCTCTCGTTCAACGCCTTATCCGTGCTTTCGCTGCCGATCGTACCTACCATACCGAGCAAACAGAGCAATATGACGCCGTAAAGCGCAAAATTGACCACGCCCCCCAAAATATGGTCGATAAGCTTCATCACGCCCATCTTCGGCGTGAGCTTACGCAAAAGCCACTTTATCACGGCGAAAACAATGCTGAGAACGATAAAGAGCACGATCGCTTCCGCAAGCGATATCACCGCCGTCGCAAGCATATTTCTGAGAGATTCGCTGAGCGCGTCCGGCAACACGCCGCCGAGCGACGCTATCCACGACGCGATGAATCCTATTTTATTGAAGACGGGAACGAGCAGTACGATGGCGACGATTTTCGCGATGAAAAACAGGTTGTTCAGCCCGTTTTTCATGAACCCGAATATCACGCCGACGATGACCGCAATCACGAGCAGTACCGCGATGACGATGTCCGCGACCGAGCCCGCCCCGAACAGCAGATTATTGCACATAATGCCCCCTGTGAACGATAAATCGCAACTTAAATTACTGTTTATTGAAATTGTCCTTGAGCGAAACGATTTCCGAAAGAACGATCTTTCCGCCGCTCACGAGTTTTTTATAATACCCCACGCGCATGAATTGGAAGGGTTTTTCCTCGCTTTCCATAACGTATGGTTCTACTTTTCCGTAAAATTTATGCACCGAATCGGTATTCATGCGTTCGGAAAAGTCCTGTCCCGGATATTCTTCGTCTTTAAGAAGGTGATCGTACCTGCGGATTTCCACGTCCGCGGCGTCCTTCGCGTTGACCCACTGGATCACGCCTTTGACCTTGATACCCGAAGTGTCGTTACCGCTCTTCGATTCGGGAATATGCGTGCAGATGACTTCCTTGACGCTTCCGTCCTCATTAAACAAAACGTCCTCGCAATGAACAATATATGCGTTTTTCAGACGGACGTACCCGTCTTTTTTCAGTCTGAAATATTTCGGCGGCGGCGCGAGCGAGAAATCGTCCGCGTCGATATAAAGTTCGTTGGAAAAGGTGATTTTTCTCGTGCGTTTTTCCTCGTCGCCGGGATTGATTTCGAAATCGAGCTCTTCCTCCCCTTCGTAATCTTTAATGACGAGTTTCAGCGGTTTTAAAACCGCCATCGCGCGCTCGGCGTGCAGATTGAGATATTCCCGCACACACGCTTCAAAATAGGAAATCTGCACTTCGGAATTTGCCTTGCACACCCCCACGCGCGCGCAAAAGTCCTTGAGCGCCTCCGGGGGCACGCCGCGGTTCCTGAGTCCCGAAAGCGTGGGCATTCTGGGATCGTCCCAGCCTTCGACCGAACCGTCTTCCACAAGCTTTTTCAGGTATCTTTTGCTCATCACGAGGTTGGTAACGTTGAGCCGCGCAAATTCGATCTGCCGCGGTTTCGGAGAAAATCCGAGGTTGATCCCCACCCAGTCATAAAGCGGGCGGTGATCTTCGAATTCCAGCGTGCAGATGGAATGCGTTACCCCTTGCAGATAATCGCAGATGGGGTGCGCGTAGTCGTACATGGGATAGATACACCATTTATCCCCCGTCCTGTGATGCGTCTGCCGTAAAATACGGTAAATGACGGGATCGCGCATGTTGATGTTGGGCGACGACATATCGATCTTTGCGCGGAGACACTTTTCCCCGTCGGCATATTTTCCTTCGCGCATTTCGGCAAAGAGCTTGAGGTTTTCCTGAACGCTCCTGTTCCGCCAGGGGCTTTCCTTGCCGCCCTCGGTAAGAGAGCCGCGGGAAGCGCTGATTTCCGCCGCGCTCATGTCGCACACGAAAGCCTTGCCGTCCTCTATCAGTTTAATCGCGTAATTATAGATTTGTTCGAAATAATCGGAAGCATAAGTTTCCTTATCCCATTCGAATCCCAGCCAGCGGATATCGCGCCGGATGGCGTCCACAAATTCCGTCTTTTCCTTGGAAGGATTGGTATCGTCGAAAAACAGATTGCACTTGCCGTGATATTTTTCCTTGATACCGAAGTTGATGCACATGCTTTTCGCGTGCCCTATGTGAAGATACCCGTTCGGTTCGGGCGGGAAACGCGTATAAACGCTTTTGACTTTGCCGCTTTCCAGTTCTTCGTTGATGATCTGTTCGATAAAATTCGTAGCTTCTGTCATATTCAACACCTTATGCGGAATGGATTTTCTAATAGTATAGCACAATCCCATGAAATAAAAAAGCGAAATCGGCAATTTTTCGCCGAATTTTTCGGAGGAACGGCGCATTTGACTTGACTTAAATCGCAAACTGACATAAAATAAACAATGATACCAAATTAAAAGTGCAAGGACAAGGTCATGGAAGAGAAAAAAAGCGTTGTAACAATGGATAAGCTGGTCAACCTCTGCAAGAGCCGCGGCATCATATTCCCCGGCAGCGAAATTTACGGCGGCATGGGCAATACCTGGGACTACGGCCCCGTGGGCGTGGAGATCAAAAACAACATCAAGCGCGCCTGGTGGAAAAAGTTCGTGCAGGAGAGCGAAAACTCTTTCGGCGTGGACGCGGCGATTTTAATGAACGCCAGAGTATGGGACGCCAGCGGTCATACGGCGTCTTTCTCCGACCCGAAAATGGACTGCAAGGAGTGCAAGACGCGCCACCGCGCCGACACGCTTATCGAAATGCATTCCCACGGCACGGTCAACCCCGACAAGATGACCAACGAGGAAATGGAAGCCTACATCAAAGAACATAAAGTCTGCTGTCCGAAGTGCGGCAAGAGCAACTTCACGCCGATAAGACAGTTCAACATGATGTTCGAAACTTCCCGCGGCGTTACCGAAGAAGGGCAGAACAAAATCTACCTCCGCCCCGAAACGGCGCAGGGCGAATTCGTGAACTTTTTAAACGTTCAGCGCACCACCCGCGCGAAAGTTCCCTTCGGCATCGCGCAGATCGGCAAGGCGTTCCGCAACGAGATCACGCCGGGCAACTTTATCTTCCGCACCATCGAATTCGAACAGATGGAACATCAGTGGTTCTGCAAAGAAGGCACCGACCACGAATATTACGAACAGTTCAAGAAAAAGGCGTGGGACTTCGTGGTGTCTTTGGGCTTCAACCCCGAACATCTGCGCTTTAAGGATCACGACAAGCTGGCGCATTATGCGAAATCCGCCTGCGATATCCAGTACCTTTTCCCCATCGGCTGGTCGGAACTCAACGGCATTCACAACCGTACGGACTACGACCTTTCCCGCCATCAGGAATACTCGGGCAAGAGCATGCTGTATACCGATCCCGTTACGGGCGAAAAATATATTCCCTACGTCATCGAATACTCCATCGGCGCAGACAGGCTGATGCTGGCGGTGCTTTCCGAAGCTTATGACGAAGAAACGCTGGAAAACGGCGAAACCCGCGTGGTGATGCACTTCCACCCCGCAATCGCGGCGTACAAGTGCGCGGTGCTGCCCTTACAGAAAAATCTTTCCGAAAAAGCGAAGGAAATTTACAAAATGCTTTGCCCCGAATTTATGTGCACCTACGACGAAGCGGGCTCGATCGGCAAGCGTTACCGCAGACAGGACGAGATCGGCACGCCGTATTGCGTGACCATAGACTTCGACACGCTTCAGGACAATACCGTTACCGTGCGCGATCGCGACACGATGAGCCAGATCCGTATCCCCGTGGAAGAAGTCGTTCCGTTTATTCAGAAAGCCATTAAATTTTAATGTGTTTTCACAATGATTTCAACATATGTTGAAAGCGGCGCGCTCCGATTTTTTTCGGAGCGCGCCGCTTCTGTTGTCGGGGTTAAACCGCGCGGGGAAAAATTACGGCATGCCGCCTCGTTTTATCTTGACAAAAACGGTATTTTAAATTATACTGAAACAAAAAGCGGGGGGAATGATATGGACTTAAAAAAGCAATCCAAAAAAACTAAACTGTATTTTTTGACGGCGGCGCTTATCTTTCTCGCCGTAGCGGCGGTCTTTACCGTCCTCACCGTCATGAACATAGCCGGCTTTTATTTGCTGTTTGTAGTATTTTGCGTGCTTTTTTACGGCGCTTTTCTGATTACAATCGCTCTTATTCCCGGCATAAAATACATTGCGCTGACGTTAAACGGACACCGCGTGGAAGTTTATCTGGGCGGAAAAACATACCTTCTCGTTTCAGATGGCGTGATACTGGATCAATACGTGTCGATCGCCGTAATGGAATTAAGACTTGAAGGCATGATAGACCGCAAACACGTAGTCGTAAACGTGACGGCGGGCTTATTTGCCCCCTCCGTTTCAATTTTCTTCGACGGCGTGAAACAGAACATAAAATAGAAAAAATCGGACGAAAAACCTATATCGGCCGAATTTAAGTAGCCAAAAAGGCTTTGCGAACGCAAAGCCTTTTTCTTTTTTTCGTTTTTATTCCGTGCGCAGCGCGACGACGGGATCTTTCTTGGACGCGATACGCGCAGGGATTAGCCCCGCAATCAGCGTCAGCACAAAGCTGATGACTACTAAAATAAGCGCGTGGAGCGGTCTTAATACGACAAGCGCACCGACGTCCGCAATCAGCGAACCTAAAATCAGGTTGAGCGGTATGGACAAAAGATAGGTAACGCCGATGCCGATGAGTCCCGCAAACAAACCGATGAGGAACGTTTCCGCATTGAAAACGTTTGCGATATCGAATTTGGACGCACCCAGCGAACGCAAAACGCCGATTTCTTTGGTACGTTCCACAACGGAAATATAAGTGATAATGCCGATCATGACGCTGGACACGACGAGCGAAATGGACGTAAATGCGATGAGCACATAGCTTACGGCGTTGACCATCGTATTGAGCATGCCGAACATCATATCCATCATATCGGAATAGGCGATATACGCGGGATCGTCTTCCTCCTTCCCCTCGTTCCAGCTGTCGATATGTTCTTTGATAGCCGTTTTACTGTCAAAATCTTTGGCGTAAAGTTTGATGGTCGAGGGCGAAGAAGTGCCCGCAAGCGCACGCGCCGACATGGTAACCGACTGCATGCTCTTGGGATTCAGCACGGAAACGCTTCCGTTTTCCCCCGTTTCCGCAGCTTCGATGATCTTCCGGTTTTCTTCTTCCAGATTTTTTTCCAGCACGTGTTCGGTAAGCGCGGTGGTATATGCCAGCCCCGTATCGAGCACGCCCGTCACATTCTCTTTCGGACGGAGAACGCCGACGACGGTCAGTTCTTCGAACCCGCTTTTATCCGCGTTTTCGCTCGGCGCCATGTAATTATTATAAGTTTTGAGCGCGTCGTCGTAAGGATACGCCGCGGCGTTATCGGCAAGATAGAGCTTCGATCCGATCAGATCTTCAAATTTGATCCCCTTGATGTTATCGAAAGAAAAGCTTTCGGCCAAACTCCCTTTATTGACGTTCATATTGCCGCCGATGTATCCCAAAAACAAAAGCGTGATATCACTGATGTTGTTATACTGATCGACGACCAAAACGACCTGATTATAATCTTCGTCCTTAAACGTGGGGAAACTTCCCGCGATGACGTCGTATTGTTCCTTGATGAGTTCCGCGCTGTCGGGCATTTCGCACACCGTAGGCACATAGGAACGGACAAAACTCGTACTGACGCCCATCGCCGCAAGATCGGGCGGAATTGCGCCGACCAGCGTATATACCGTTTCCACCATCTGAATGACGGTATCGATCGCGACAAAATTATCCACGCGCAGCTGCGGCGTTTCCGACCCGATTTTTATATCCGTAAAGATATATTTATTCATATCGAAGCCGTAATCGTATTGTATCGAATAATAAAGTTCCGGATTCAATTTGTGCAGATAATCGAGAAATTCTTCCGAAAGATCGTTGCTTTTCAGCATTCCTATCAGCTTTTCGAACGCGTTCTGCACAAAGATATTATCGAGTTCGGGAAACTTTTCCACCGCGTCGCTTTCATAAATTTCGTTAAAAGAAGAAAGGTCGATGGAACTTTCCGAAATGGTGAGCGGATACGCGGAAAGCGTATCGGTCTGCATGCGCGCCATATAGATATTGAACCCGTTGGAAAGCGCCAGCACCAGCGCCACGCCGATAATGCCGATGCTGCCCGCAATACTGGTCAGCGCCGTACGCGCCTTTTTACTGAACAGATTTCTGAGCGAAAGGGAAAATGCCGTTCTGTAACCCATTCTCGGCTTCACGCCGCGTTTTTCGACAAACGTTTCGTCCTCGGTATACGGGTCGGTATCGTCCACCTTTTCCCCGTCCAGAAAGCGTATGATACGCGTGGAATATTTTTCCGCGAGCGTCGGATTGTGCGTCACCATGATGACCAGGCGGTCTTTGGCGACTTCCTTAAGAAGTTCCATGACCTGAATGCTCGTTTCGGTATCGAGCGCGCCCGTGGGTTCGTCCGCCAAAATGACTTCCGGATTGTTGACGAGCGCACGAGCGATCGCCACCCTTTGCATCTGCCCTCCGGACAGCTGATTGGGTTTTTTATGTATCTGGTCTTTCAGCCCCACTTTTTCCAAAACGGCAAGCGCGCGGGCGCGGCGTTCCGTTTTGTTTACGCCCGAAATGGTGAGCGCAAGCTCCACGTTTGCTAAAATGGTCTGGTGCGGAATGAGATTATAGGACTGAAACACGAACCCGATGCTGTTATTGCGATATGCGTCCCAATCCTTATCGGTATAATTTTTTGTGGACTTACCTTCGATGACGAGATCACCCGAAGTGTATCTGTCCAAACCGCCGATGATGTTCAGAAGCGTAGTTTTTCCGCACCCCGACGGACCGAGCACCGCGACGAATTCGTTGCGGCGGAAATCGACGCTCACCCCTTTGAGCGCGGCGACCTTGTTTTCGCCTTCGCCGTAATTTTTGACGATATTTTTCAAACTAAGCATAAGATCAACCTCAGAAATTTACCTTAAATTTACCTTGCCCGATTGCGATTTTCAGTATTTTATCCCCAAAAAATCAATTTGTCAAGCAAATCGGCCCCGCGTATTCGGAATTTACTTTTATTTTACTTTGTACGACAAAACACGCCGCCTGCGCCACGCTGTCGCTCACCGAACCGATTTCCTCGTCCTGCTTGCCGAGATACAGCGAAATGCCCTTTGTTTCGTCGGGATAGATCGTTACCACTATGGTGCCGTTTACGTCGGTGCGATAAACTTTCGCACCGACGTTTGAAAAGTTTTTCAAAATCTCCTCATCGGGCAAGCCGTAAGAATTGCCCTCGCCAACGCTGATGATGCCGTATTTCGGCTTTACGAAATCGATAAACTCCGCGGCGTTGCTGTCGTGCGTGGCGGAACCGTGGTGCGCCGCCTTATATACGTCCACCCCGTTTTCAAAGTTCACGGCGTAATATTCGCCGTTGCCGGCGGAAAACATATTATTGTACACGCCCGCTTTATAATTCGCCATCACGCGCGCGGCGGGATCGCCCGTCACGTCGCCCGTGAATACGATTTTCTTGCCCATGTATTCGAGATACGTGATGGGCGAAACGGCGTTTTTCTGTTCCGCCGTGGGATTCTTCGCCTGATTCAGTTTGTAATATTCCCCGTCGGGATTATCCTTGCCGAGGGGCGATAAAAACGCCATAAAGAACCGATCGGTTTCGTTTTCGCTGTCGATGAGCTGCCCCATTTCGGAATAAACGATTTCGCAATCAGCCTGCGTTCCTTCCGCAGTCGTATAGGTTTCCGCTTCCAGCGCGGTGATGAATTTCTGATACGTCTGCGTAATGGAAGTATTTTCTATATACGGTATGTACGCTTTTTCCACCTCGAACGCGCCGAGTACCTGCACCATATTGCCCACGTGGTCCATATCCGAATGGGTCAGCATAAGATAATCGAGCGTTTCGATGCCCAGATTTTTAAGATATGTTTCGATATACTCCGCCGTCGCGTTGCTGCGGTCGCCCGAATCGATAAGCATATCGGTATCGTCGGGAAATTCGATGAGTATGGAATCGCCCTGTCCCACGTCGAGATAATGGACGCGCAGCTGGCTTTCGCCCTTTGCGGCGTTGGTGCCGGGATCGTTGCCCTGTACAAGTTGCTTATAATAATCATCCACCATCTTTTTGAAAGACGGCACGGCAAAATAACAGATGATTGCCGCGATAAGCGCGATCAATATGATCGCAAGCACGACTTCCACGCTGATTTTCGCTTTGCTTCTCTTTTTCCTCGCCATAAATGTTTTTCCTCACTTTTTTATTTTCAAAGCGGCGATTTTCGCCTTGATTTCCGTCATTTCCTCCATTGCGGTTTCATAGCCGATCTCGTACATTTCCTTTAAGCCGAAAAAGCTCGCCGCGCTGTAACTGCCGAGCTGCGGCTTTAACATCACATCGGAAAAACGATAGCCCTTTTCCGACGTATTGCCGTATTCGAAAGGCATTTTCGAAAAGAATTCTCCGAAAAAGCTCTTCTTTTCCTTTTTATATGCCGAAAGATCGATTCCCACGACGAAATCCGCCCCCATCTCCCGCACGAGATCGGCGGGCACGGCGTTGGAAAACGCCCCGTCTATGCAGATTTTACCGTCGATTTCCACGGGTTTGAAAAAGGGCGGATAGGAACTGGACGCACATAAAGCGCGCGCGACGCTGCCTTCTTTTACGTCGATTTCCTCCCCCGTGTCCGCAACCGTTACCGCCGCGGCAAAGGGCTTTTTCAGTTCCGCAAACGTAAGATCGCCGATATAGCGGTTGATGACTTCTTCCAGCGCCAACGTGTCCATATTGATCATGAACTTGCCCGTAATTTCCTTAAAATTGACGGTTTCCAGAAGATGCAGAATTTCGTCCGCGGTATATCCTTGCGCATAAAACGCCCCGACGATACTGCCGATACTCGCGCCCGCCACGCAGTCGAATTCTATGCCGTTTTCCTCGAAAGCTTTCAGCGCGCCGATATGCGCCATACCCTTGGCGCCGCCGCTGCCCAGCGCAATGCCGAGCTTCGCTTTCCTTTTTTTTCTTTTAAAAAAGTTTATCATCGAAAATCATTCCTCTTTTTCTCCGCCGTTGCCGCCGACTTGCTTCTTTTCCTCGGATAAAGACTTCTCCTCTTTGGGTTTTGTCAGCGCGACTTTCACGATGAACACGACCAGCATGACGACGACGAGCGCGAAAAGAATGTATAAAATAATATCCACGTACGGCAAAAACAATTCCGCAAGCACGGAAATAATCAGCCCCGCAACGAGATTGCCGCCGAGCACGGGCAACAGGATTTCTTTGAACTTCAGCCCCAGAAACACCGCGATCGCCGTACCCGTCCACACCCCCGTCATCGGAAGCGGAATTGCGATAAAGATAAATACCCCCAGCATTTTGATGCCCGTTTCGCCGAGTTTCCCCTTTTTGTTTTTCACGCTTTCCGCTTTTCTTTTGAAGTATTCCTCCACCTTGCAGGCAAAGCGGTTGAACCATTTTATCTTTTTCAAAAGGTTCAAAACAGGCACGAGCAGGAAAAAAATGGGGATCGCCACAATCGTGGAACCCAGATAAGACGCGCCGAGCGCCGAGAAAAATCCCAGACCGCTCGCGCGGGCGAAAAGGATTGCGCCCTTTAATTCGATCAGCGGCACCAGCGAAACCAGCATGGCGGTAAGCGCAGGGTCGCCGATCAGATTGTTTACCTTTTCTATAAATGCGTCCAAAACATTCTCCCGATATGATTTGCTTTTTTTCGATAATAACAGTATAATGTCTAAGGGAAGCAATTGTCAAACAAAAAGGTGAAAAAATATGACGACGCAGCAAATGCTGGCGGGGTTCCGCCGCGGCATAACGGAATATAAAATGATCAGAGACGGCGACAAAATCGCCGTAGGCCTTTCCGGAGGCAAGGACAGCGTAACGCTTTTAAAGCTTCTTTCCGCATACCGGAAATTTTCTCCCGAAAGATTCGACCTTATCGCGATCACCGTCGATCTCGGGTTTATTGAAAGCGATCACGAACCGTTGAAAAAGTTTTGCGACGAGCTCGGCGTGCCCTTTATTTTGGAAAAAACGCAGATCGGCGAAGTGGTTTTTGACGTGAGAAAAGAGCCGAACCCTTGCGCGCTGTGCGCCAAAATGCGCAAGGGCGCGCTGATGAGCGCGGCGGTGAAAAACGGGTGCAACAAGGTCGCGCTGGGACACCACGCCGACGATTTTATCGAAACCATGCTACTTTCCCTCTTCTAC
>CALVXL010000173.1 GCA_944369635.1 uncultured Clostridia bacterium | reverse complement strand
AAAAATAATATTTAAAAATTTCGATAAAAGTCTTGACTTGGAGCGAACTCCAGGGTTTACAATATAGGCGTAAATTCCCAAACGGCCGTTTTTAACGTTTAGCGGCGACGAGTTATAAATTCAACGGAGCGCTTGCATGCGGCCGATATTGGCTGTCTTGCGAAAAGCGGCGGTTTTAAAGCGGACAAAATAGGAGTTTACAATTCAGAATAAAGGAGAATCGATATTATGCAGAATTATACCATGTATGTGCCCACAAAAACGGTTTTCGGATTGGGGATTTTTTCTAAACTCAAAGACTATCCCATGCCGGGCAAAAAGGCGCTGGTCGTCATTTCCTGTGGCAAGTCCACGCGGGCGAACGGTTATCTTGCAAAGCTTGAAAATCAACTGAAAGTAATGAATATCGGCTGGACGGTGTTCGACGAGATCGAGCCTAATCCTTTGAAAACCACGGTCATGCGCGGAGGCGCTGCCGCGCGTGAAAATAACTGCGATTTCATCGTCGCGCTGGGCGGCGGCAGCGTGATGGACGCGTCCAAGGGCATTGCCGTCGTTGCCAAAAACGACGGCGACTTATGGGATTATATCGCCGCCGGTACGGGCAAGGGCAAACCCATTGCCAACAAACCGCTTCCCATCGTTGCCATCACCACAACGGCGGGTACCGGTTCCGAAACGGATAACGGCGGTGTCATCACCAATGCCGATACCAACGAAAAGACCGCAATCCTCGACGATGCGCTTTTCCCCGTTCTCGCGATCGTCGATCCCGAACTGACAAAGAGCGTTCCGCCGAAATTTACGGCATATCAGGGGTTTGACGCGCTGTTCCATTCCACGGAAAGCTATATTTCCAAAGCGGCCAATCCGATGAGCGATATGTACGCTTTAAAAGCCATAGAAAGCGTCGGCAGATATCTTGCGCGCGCCGTGAAAGACGGCAATGACTTGGAAGCCCGCGAACACGTTTCTTTCGGAAACACCCTTTCGGGTTCGGTGATGTGCGTGGGCAGCTGCACGAGCGAACATTCTCTCGAACACGCGCTCAGCGCCTATCATCAGCCATTGCCGCACGGCGCGGGGCTCATTATGATCAGCGTGGCGTATTATCAGCATTTTATCGATCAAAAATGTTGCGACGAAAGGTTTGTGGACATGGCGAAAGCGCTCGGCATGGAGAAGGCAACCAAGGCGCAGGACTTTATTGTCGCTTTGAAAAAACTGCAATCGGACTGCGGCGTGGACGATCTTAAGATGTCCGATTACGGCATTACGAAAGAGGAATTCGGCAAGTTCGCCGACAATGCGTTTTCGGCAATGGGATTCCTTTTCGGCGCGGACAGAGTGCCGCTGAGTAAGGAAGATTGCGTGGCGATTTACGAAAAGTCGTACCGCTGATATATCGGAGGAAGCGGCATGACGATCGCACAGGTAGCCGACAAGTACGGTATAACGCCCGACACGCTCCGCTATTACGAGCGCGTCGGGCTGATCCCCTCGGTCACGCGGAGCGCGGGCGGCATCAGAAATTACGGCGAAGAAGAGTGCAACTGGGTGGAATTCATCGTCTGTATGCGCGGCGCCGGGATCGAAGTGGACGCGCTTATCAGATACGTTTCGCTTTTTAAGGCGGGAAACGGCACGCTGAAGGAACGGAAAAATATTCTCATCGAGCAGCGGGATAAGCTTGCCCGCAGGGTGGAGGAGCTTGAAAAAACGCTCGCCCGTCTCGATAAAAAGATAGAAAATTACGAAAGCGTTCTCATTCCCGCGCAGGAAAAACTGATGAAAAAAGGAGAGAAAAATGGCTGAAAAAGTATTGATCATATCGTCGAGCCCGAGAAGGGGCGGAAATTCCGACAGGTTGTGCGACGAATTTATGAAAGGAGCGCAAGCGAGCGGAAAGTCGGCGGAAAAGATATTTCTTAAAGATTATAAAATCAATTACTGCGTCGGTTGCGGCGCGTGTTCCGAAAGGAATTTGCCGTGTCCGCAGAAAGACGACGCGGCGATGTTGGTGCAGAAAATGATCGACGCCGACATCATCGTCATGGCTACACCCGTATATTTTTATTCGATATCGGCGCAGATGAAGACGCTTATCGACAGAACGTGCGCGCGCTATACGGAAATGATCGGCAAAAAGTTTTATTTTATCATGACGTGTGCGGAAAGCGATCCCGCCTGCATGGACAGGACGCTGGAAGATTTCCGCGGGTTTCTCGATTGTCTGGAAAATGCGCAAGAGGTCGGCGCACTCCGCGCGGCGGGCGTGTGGAAGAAAGGCGAAATCGAAAATACAAAATATCTTTCCGAAGCGTACGAGGCGGGCGAAAAAATCTGATTGAAGATCGCGTCCGAGCGGGAACAGGCCGTTAAGCGGCGGAATCGTGACATAAAAAAGGGCATATCCGTTTTGGCTGATCGCGCGGATTATGCCCTTTATTTTCGGTCAATATTTTTTTTCGGTTTGCGTCCGAAAATGCCGTCGCGGCGGAAATTTAAGCTTATTTCAATATAAGAAGTGTAAACTTTTTGTATAACTATGCAAGGAAATGTTGTATATGCAAAAAGCGAACCGTTTTTTTGCATAAACAAATGATTTGACATCGGCGGGAAAAATACTTATAATAATACAAAACCTTATGAAACAGGGGGGAGCATGAAAGATAAGCTGAAATTTCCCGTAAAAAAAGAGAAAATCAGTCCGAAAAAGCGCGAGCGTGCGCGAAAGATCGCAAAGAAGGCGATTGAAAAACTGGATGCGGGCAAGAGCGTTAAGATGTATGATTTTTCTCTTAAGTTTGCGCTCGGCGTGCTTGCCGCCTATCTGGGAATATTTATAATCGACGTATATTTTATTGCGGCGGTGGAAAAATCACGGGTGTCGGCGATCGTTTTCGGCGCGATATTTTTGGTAAGTTTTTTGGCGGTGCTTTGGTATTTTTTAATCGATTGCGCCGTGCTGACGAGCGGCGGGATACGGAAAGGCAAGTTGTTTATCGCCGCGGACGAAGCGGTTTGGTACAGCGAGTATCACGAACGTTTCAAAGAAGAGAAAGTATATATCGGCCGCAGGGAAGAGGGCGATGTTCTTTTGAAAGAGAAGCAAAATAAAATGATCGTCTTTCAGTGTCTTTTGCAATATCCCGCGGTGCTTGAACACGTATTCGGCGAAAAGGCGGAAGCGCCGCGCAAACCGTATGTGAGGGGGAGATAACATGGCGAAAAAGACGGCGCGGGAACGCAGAGCGGAAAAACGCGCGAAATTGCAGGAGTTTTACGAAGAAATAAAAATAAACGAAGCGGCGAAGGCGGAGGAAAAACCGAACGGCGAAGAGGGCGCAAAGCTTTCGGAAAGCGGAACTTCTCCCGAAGAAAAGATTTCGCCCGCGGAAAAGAGCAAGGAGGAAAAATTTTTCTGTCCGCAGTGCGGGGCGGAACTCGAAACGAGGAAAAGCCGTTGCGCGCGTTGCGGATACGAAGGTTATGTGCCTTTGAGCGAAGCGCAGAGCAAAAAGATCCGCCGCATACTGTTTGCCGTGCTCGGCGTGATCGCCGTCGCGTTTTTAATCTGGCGGGCGATGTGAGTGCATAAAGGTTGTTTTTTACGGTATAAAACGCTTTTATTAAATAAATTTATAATTTTATGCATAATCTTGGCCGATTATCTTGACATTTTCGGCTTATTTTTATAAACTGGTAAAAACAGGAAAAATCACGCAAAAACAAGGCCTTGTTTTCTTTTTGCTCGGCAAAAAGAAAACGACGTTTTACGGAAGGAAATATGAAAAAAGCAAAAAAGGTACTGATTTTTATCTGTATAGCGTTATGTGCGGCGTGTCTTGCCGGGGCGTTTTCCGCTTGCAGCAAAAGCGAAAGTTTCGATTCGTCCGGTAAATACCTCGTCATATATAACGGCAACGGCGGATATCTCGGCAGTAAGACCAAAACGGAGCGCAGGATTTACGTGGAAGAAAATTCGAAGATCCCCGCTTATTATGACGAATACGTGGACGATCCGTATATTCTGGCAGGGTTCGGCATCGCTACGCGGACGGGATATAACCTGCAGGGCTGGTACGAGCAGGAAAACATCACTTTTAAGCCGTCGGTTACGGGCAACTATATTTACCTCGACGCCGAAAACGGCAACGGCGCGTATGTAGCCGATGCGGAGGGAACGTTCGAACTCGTTTACGAGGAAGACGAAAATGCCGACTACGTGCAGATCGTTGCGGACGATTCCGCTTCCGAAGACGTGCAATACGTCTGGTATGAAAACGAATTTAAAATATACGACGCGGACGGCGACGTAAGCGATTATCAGGACAGTTACGAAGCGTGGGGCTTGTTCGGATACGAGGAAGTTTCTCAGATAAAAGGATATATCTCCTATACTTCGCTCTGCGATGCGGAGGCTTTCGAAAATGCCGAAAAATATGCGCAGATGTTTGAAGCTCTGCCGCGTTATAAGGCGGCGTTTAAAGAAGCGACGGACAGCGACGGAGAAAAATACTCTTTCCGTTCGGAATATGTCGATATCGACTTTATGTTTGAAGCGGCCAAAAACGGATCGTACGTCTACGAGAACGGCAGATACGTTTTATACGAAGAGGGCAAAGAGGGGGAGCGTTATAACGTAAAAGCGCAGTACGTGTACAGTTCTGCGGGCTCGCCTTCCGATATGGAAAAATTCGAGGCCGCTCCTTCCGAATATTGGGATTTTGCAAACGACCGCGTAACCAAAGATACCACGCTTTACGCGCACTGGACGAAAAAAGCGACCGTACGTTTCCATTTCCCCGACGGCACGTATACCGATATCACCACAAAGAGCGCGGGGAGCGGAAAGACGCAGGATATCGTGCAGGGCGGAACGATCGACGTGCTGGAGAGAATTCCTTCCCAGTCGGGCAAAACGTTCGTCGCGTGGAGCAAATCGGAAAACGCGTTCGATGAATGGGACTTTGCAAACGATCTCTACCCCGAGGACAGCGTTTTACTCGATTTATATGCATATATGATCGACGGAACGTATACCCGCCTGACCACGAAAAATTCCCTTGAAAAAGTCGGTGAAAATCCGAGCGGCAAATACCTGCTCGCGGCGGATATCGACTTTGACGGCAAAGTCTTTACCGATACCAATCCTTTGGGATTCGGAAAGAACGGTACGTTTACGGGCGAATTTATTTCCTTCGGCAAAAAGATAGAAAACTTCACCTATGTAGTGGACAATTCCATGAAAATCGCGAGCGAAGCGTCTTTCGGGCTGTTCCCCAAAACGGACGGCGCGAAGATCGAAGGCGTTACGGTACAATATGAAGTTACCGTCAAAAACGCGTCTTCCGCGATGAAACTCGGCGACATCGTGTTCGGCGGGCTCGTCGGCACGGCGACAAATACCGTCGTAAAGAACTGTTCGGTGCAAGTTTCGATCGATACCGACGATACTGCGGCGCGTACGGCGCAGTTCACTTACGGAGCGGTTGCGGCGGTCGCGCAAGGCTCTTCGTTTGAATCCTGCGCGGGAACGGCCGCCGCGGGACAGTCCTTATCGGCAGCTTACGGCGATAAGCTGAAATACGTGGGCGTCAATCCTTGAAACCGATATCGGCTTTATTTGTCAATACGGGCAGACGGCCCGAAAATAAATCAGGAGGTAATTTATCATGAGAAAATCTCTCACGAAGCTGCTGAGCGTGGCTTTCGGGGCGGTTCTCGCTGTCGGCGTGTGCTTCGGCGCGGCCTGCAACAAGAAAAACAACTTAGACCCCGAAGAACGTTCTCTGGTTTTGCAGACGAGCACCATGGACGGCGTTTTCAATCCGTTTCTGGTGACGAATGGGTATGATCAGGAGGTAATAGGTTATATTTTCGCGGGACTTTTGTCCAACGATCCGGACGGCTCGCTCGTTGCCGACAACGAACATTCATCCGTTGCGGAATCGTATGAAATTTATTATACCGACGATCTGCAAACCTTTGAAAAGAAAAATGCGTACGAAGAAGGCGATTACGTCGTTTACGACTTTATTTTGAAAAAAGGCGCTAAGTTCTCCAACGGCGCGGCGATCACTGCGGACAATGTGCTCTTCAACATGTACACTTATATCGATCCCGCATATGACGGCGGCGGCACGATGTATACCGTGCCTATCTTAGGATTGGAAGAATACAGATATCAATCCGCTAACGCAAGCGAGGTCATCAAGGAAATCGAAGCGATCCTCGCCGCAGGCGAAGGCGCGACGTCGGTATCGGGCGTGGATCAGGCGAAAGTCAATTTCTATTGGTCGGAACTCGATAAGACCAAAGTTCCGTTTGCGCAGTCCATTATCGATTATGTGGCGGCAAATTATCTGACCGACGAATACGTCAAATCTGTTTTCGGCGAAAGCTATACGGCGGATATGATCAATACCGATTCTTTGAAAACGGCATATGCTTTGAATATGTGGGGATTCAGTAACGGCGCCGTTTCGGACGGCAAGATCACCGGCGTTTCCGGAAAACAGTACGACGTGAATTCGATCACCGTTCAGAATTACTGGGACGAAATCGAATTTAAATATACGGGCGACAACGGGAAAGTGGATTATTCCACTCTTGACAGCACGGAGGGTATAGGTTATTCCATGCTGTCCACGGCACAGGACGCGTATTTCGCGGAATATTCGGCCACGGTGCTCGGCAACGTAAAGAGCGTTTCTGGCTTGTCCAAGTTTGAAAAGGACGGAAAGGAAGGCGTGCGCGTGGTGTTGACCAAGCAGGACCCCAAGGCGATTCTGCAGTTCTCGTTTGCGGTTGCTTCCAAGGACTATTACACCGCGGGCTTCAATTATGACAGCATGCAGAAAGAGGTTGTGAATTACGGCGTGCCTCTGGGTAAAGCGGCGGATCTCACCACCGATTCCAAATTCCTCGACCATATCGAAACGTATAACAACTCGCCTTTAGGCGCGGGCCCGTACGTATTCAAAAGCTATTCGAATCAGACCGTTCAGCTCGAAAGAAATACCTATTTCGACACGATGGGCGGCGACAATATCACCAATGCGAAAATCAAAAACGTGACGATCCGCGGCATGGAACTCGGCGGCGAGCTCGACGCGTTGAAAGCCAAGGAAATCGATTACGGCAATGTGGACGCCAACAGTTCCAATATGGCGGAAATCGGCAAAAACAAAAATCTTACTTCGATTACCGTCGCCAACCTCGGTTACGGTTATATCGGGCTCAACGCGGCGCTCATTCCCAACCTGCACGAACGTATCGCGCTGACCACGCTGTTCAATCTCAATAAAGTCTACGAATATTATCCCGACGGCCTTGCGCAGGTCATCTACCGTTCGCAGACCACCGTTTCCTGGGCTTATCCCGAAAACGCTACGGCGATGTACGCTTACGACGAGACCAAGGCTGCCGCTGTCGAACAGTTCAAACTCGCGGGCTTCGCTTACGACGAAGCGAGCGGCAAATTCACGGCGGGTAAGAACGGCGCGGCTTTGCCCGAATACGTGCTTACGCTTCCCAGCGACGCGGCTTCGCACCCCGCAGGCGGAATTTTCCTGCAGGCGGCGGATCTTTTGCAGGAACTCGGATTTACGGCGAGGGTCGAAACCGATCTGCAGTTGATTGCGAACGTCAATGCGGGTACGGTAGCGATCTATGCGCTGGCATGGAGCTCCACGCCCGATCCGGATATGTATCAGGTTTACCACTATGCTTCCCAGGCGAACAGCGTCATTTCCAACGGTATCAAGTATATGTACGAAGGGATAAAAGGCGTTGATTTCGGCGACGATTACGGCACCGTTACCTTTACGCCGAAATATACGCTCGAAGGCGTTACGGAGGCAAATGAAGAAGGCACGTTCAACCAAAAAGAACTCATCACTTACCTCGGATACCTTATCGAAGAGGGCACGAGATATATGACGTTGGACGCGCGTAAGCCCATCTATGAAGAAGCGCTCGACGTGCTCGCACGTATCGACGTGGAAGTGCCGACCTATCAGAGGAACAATATGTTCGTTTACAACAACGAAGTCATCGACGCGACTACGCTTTACGGTACGCCGTCGGCTTATTGCGGACCGTTGTTTGAAATCTGGAACGTGAATTACGTCAAATAACAAGCAGCACGATTTTTAAAAAATAAGGAGAGGGTTCGGGCGCGGCAGTTGCCGCGCCTGAATACCGATTTTATTCAGATGATAAAATACGTAATCAAAAGGCTCGCGTTGTCCGTGCTGATACTGCTCGGCGTTTCGCTGATCATCTATGCGCTGATCCGCATTCAGCCGGGGCTGGATTTCGTGGAGAAAAAATATCAGGCGCAGCTGCAGCAGGACTCTACGGGGCAGGTTGCCGAACTCGTCAAACAAATTCAGGCGACGTACGGTCTGGATACGAATATTTTTGCCGGATATCTGAAGTGGCTTTCCAATATTCTGCAGGGAAATTTCGGCGATTCCTTCCAGCTTTCCGTTCCCACGGGCGAAGTGACTTATATCGAGATCATCGGACCGGACGGCAATCCGATCCTGACCCCTAAATACGAAACGACCTCCAACGTCGTCAGCATCATTTTCGCAAAGAGCGGGGTTTCCTTTATCATTGCGCTGATCGCCACCGTTTTGGAGTTTATCATAGCGATCCCGCTGGGGATCGTTTCCGCGACCAAGCAATACGGCGTGGTCGATTACACCGTCACCGTGCTTGCGATGATGGGTATTTCGCTGCCGTCGTTTTTTCTCGGCGCGCTTCTTCTGAAAGTTTTTTCCGTCGAACTCGGTTGGTTTCCGTATTCCGGGCTGACCGACCCGAATTCCGGCTTGCCGGTCATTATCGATCAGGCGTGGCACCTCGTATTGCCCATACTCGTCCTTACCATGCTTTCCGTCGGGGGGCTGATGCGCTATACGCGGACGAATATGCTGGAAGTCATGAATTCCGACTATATCCGCACGGCGCGCGCGAAAGGGCTTTCGGAACATTCCGTCATTTATAAACACGCTTTCCGCAATACGCTCATCCCGCTGGCAACGCTTTTCGCGGGAATTTTGCCTTCGCTGTTCGGCGGCGCGATGATCACCGAACAGGTGTTCAGTATCGACGGCATCGGGAAAGCGGCGTATACCGCCGTCGTCAACGGCGACGTGCCTTTCGTCATGGCGTATTGTATGTTTTTAAGTATTCTTACCGTCATCGGAACGTTGTTGTCCGATATCATGTACGCGATCGTCGATCCGCGCGTAAAATTGTCGTAAGGGAGGGATATATGGAAGATCCGAAGAAAACCGCAGGCGAAATTTTTGAAGCCGAAGCGGAAAACATCGAAGCCGTTACTCCCGTAAACGAACCGAAAGCCGAAGCGGAGGCGATTTCCGCGGAGAGCGGAACGGCGGAAGAAGAGATCGTTTCCTTTGCGGGGGAAGGCGATCTGGAAGACAATGTAAAAGTTATTTCTCCCATACGTCTGGTCATGAAGCGGTTTTTCCGCTCCAAGCTGTCGGTGGCGGGACTCGTCATGCTGATCGTGCTGTTTCTGTTCGCTTTTCTCGGTCCGCTCTTTTCGCCCTACGGCGAAACGCAGGCGACGGGGGATTTCAAATGGGTGCAGTCGGTGGTGGAACATAAGATCACCGTGGAAGAAGACGGCGAATTCGTGACGTACACCTTTTACGAAGTCAGCGACGCATATAAAGTTTATTCCAAGACGCCGCCCTCGTCCAAGCATTGGCTGGGGACCGATCAGTACGGTTACGACGTGTTCACCCGCCTCATGTACGGCGGCAGAGTCAGTCTGCTTCTGGGCTTTATCGTCGTGTTCGCGGAAATGCTCCTCGGCACGATGATCGGCGCGTTTTCGGGCTATTTCGGCAAGTGGGTGGACCAGGTCATCATGCGTATCGTGGATATTTTCAACTGTCTGCCGTCTTTGCCCATTTTGATGCTCGCTTCGTCCATGCTGGAAACGTGGGGCGTGCCTGCGGAAAGCAAAATATACGCCCTGATGGGGATACTTACCATATTCGGCTGGTCGGGAACGGCGCGGCTCGTCCGCGGACAGATCCTTTCTCTGAGGGAACAGGAATTCATGCTCGCCGCCGAGGCGACGGGTATTTCTACGGCGCGGAAAGTCTTTAAACATCTGATCCCGAATGTTCTGCCGCTCCTCATCGTGCAGGCGACGTTGGGGCTGGGCAGCGTTATCCTTTACGAGTCTACGTTGTCGTACCTTGGGTTGGGCGTGCCTTTCCCGTATGCGGCGTGGGGTACGATGATCGGCGCGACCAGCGGCGCGGCGGGCAGAGATATACTGGAAAATTATCCTAATTTATGGGTGCCGGCGGGTATTTGCATCATTCTCGCCGTGCTGGCGTTCAACTTTGTCGGCGACGGGCTCAGGGACGCGTTCGATCCCAAAGCGAAAAGGTGATCTATGAAATTCATCGATAAAATTAAGGAAAAGTTCTTCAAAAAAGACGAGCATTCGCTTTCGGTCAGAGACGAGCGCCTCATCGCCAGAAACAACCGCCGCGCGATGAAGGAGTTTGAAAAGAAGAAAAACCGCAAAAACGTGCCGGAAGAAGAATATCTTTCCCAAATGAAAGACGAAAACAACATCGTGGAGTTCGAAGGGCTTAAGACCTATTTCTTCACGGATGTCGGAACGGTCAAGGCGGTGGACGGCGTAACTTTTTCCATTCCGAAAAAGAGCATCGTCGGCGTGGTCGGCGAATCGGGTTGCGGTAAGTCCATTACAAGTTTGTCGCTCATGCGGCTGGTACAGGCGCCGCAGGGGCAGATCGTGGACGGCTCCATTCGCTTTGCCGCCAAGGACGGCAAAGTATACGACATCGCGAAAATGCCCGTTTCGGAAGTGTATAAAATCCGCGGCAAGGAAATCGCAATGATCTTTCAGGAACCGATGACCAGTTTGAATCCCGTATTCACCATCGGCCAGCAGCTCGACGAAGTGTACGAACTGCATTTCAACGACAAGGACAAGAAAAAGGCAAAGGAGCATTCGCTGGAAATGCTCAACCTTGTGGGCATGGCGATGCCCGAAAACGTATATAAATGTTATCCGCACGAACTTTCCGGGGGAATGCGGCAACGCGTGATGATCGCCATGGCGCTGGCGTGCGACCCGCGGCTGGTCATCGCCGACGAACCGACCACCGCGCTCGACGTTACCATTCAGGCGCAGATTTTGGAACTTCTGAAAAACCTCAAGGAGCGCATCGACGGGTCCATCATGCTGATTACGCACGACCTCGGCGTCATTGCGGAAATGGCGGATTATGTCGTCGTGATGTACGCGGGGCGGGTCATCGAACAGGGCACGGCGGAGGAGATCTTCCTTAACCCGTTGCATCCGTATACCGTAGGACTGCAAAAGAGCAAGCCCGTCGTCAACAAAAAGGTGGATAAATTATACAATATACCCGGGAATGTGCCCAACCCCGTCAATCTGCCCGATTATTGCTATTTTCGGGAGCGCTGCGACAAATGCGTAAAAAAATGCGCGGGCAAATATCCCGAAACCGTTTGGGTAAGCCCCACACATTGTGTGGCGTGTTACCGTTATGCGGAAAGACATTAAGAGGTTATCATGAACGAAAATCTGAAAAACGTGCAGGCTGAAACCGTGCAGTCGGAAGAAAGTCACGGCGGGGAATATATTCTCGAAGTCGAGCATCTGAAAAAATATTTTCCGCTGAAAAAGAGTCTGACGGGCAAAGTGCAGGTTTACGTGCACGCGGTGGAGGACGTGAGCTTTAAATTGAAGCGCGGCAGCGTGCTCGGGATCGTGGGGGAGTCCGGCTGCGGAAAGACGACCATGGGCAGGACCCTTTTGAAATTGTACGATATCACCGACGGAAAAGTTTATTTCAACGGCGAGGACATCACGCATTACAGCAAAAGCCAGATGCGTAAACTGCGCCCGCAGTTGCAGGTGATCTTCCAGGATCCGTATTCTTCGCTTTCCCCGCGTATGACCGTCGGGGAGATCATCGGCGAAGCCGTGCTTCAGCATAAAATCGTGCCGAAAAACGAAATCAGGGATTATGTCGTAAAGGTCATGGAAAGTTGCGGATTGCGTCCGTACTATTACAACCGTTATCCGCATGAATTTTCCGGCGGACAAAGACAGCGTATCTGTATCGCGCGTGCCGTCGCGCTCAATCCGCAGCTTATCGTTTGCGACGAGCCGGTTTCCGCGCTCGACGTTTCCGTTCAGGCGCAGATCATCAACCTTTTGAAAAATTTACAGGAACAGCACGGGCTTTCCTATATTTTCATCTCGCACGATCTTTCGGTGGTCAAACACATATCCAACGAGGTCGGCGTCATGTATCTGGGCAGCATGGTGGAAAAGGGGCCGACCGATAAGATTTTCGACGAACCGCTGCACCCCTATACAAAGGCGTTGCTTTCCGCCGTTCCCGTTCCCGATCCCCGTTCCAAGATGAACAGGATTATCTTAAAAGGCGACATTCCCAGTCCCGCGAATCCGCCGTCGGGTTGTAAATTTCATACCCGCTGCGATCATTGCATGGAAATATGCAAAACGGTTTCGCCCGAATTCATCGAACGCGGCGAGGGGCACTTCGTCGCCTGCCATCTGTACGACGAGGAGCAAAAAGACATTGAAAAAGAACAAGGATGAGGAACAGGACGACAGGACGATCGTCAATATGAACGTTGAAGGCATGCCCTGGTATGTCGGAGAAGAGGAAAAAGAAAAGCGCAAAGGTGCGGAAAAACTGCATTTAAGCGGTCGCGAAAAACGCGCGGCGTTCCGCGGCGCGATGAAAGCATATCTTCCCATGATGCTCTGTATCCTCTGCGGCTTTGCGCTAACCGTTCTTTTAATGTGGCTATGGCTGAAATAAACGGACTTTTGTCCGTTTTTTTCTTTTTTTTGCTGTTTTTTCCGAAACGGCGTTTCTTTAAAAGAAAGGATTGACAAAGCGTTGCCGTCCGTTTATAATTTAAGAAAAAACAGAGGGAAAGACAATGCATTACGTCGAAAGAATTTCAAAATACATTGCGCTTTTGAAGGAGTGTGCCGTTATCCGTTCGCTCCCCGTGGAAGGCGTCCGGTTCAAAAAGTGCGGTTATAAATCGGGCTCGGAACTTCCCGCGGTCGATGAAAGCTTCAAGCCGTTCGGCGGCGATTCATACTGGGGCGGAGAATGCGATTCGCACGCATGGTTTGCTTTCCGCGTCGATCTGCCAAGGCAAAAAGGCATATACCGTCTGCGCGTAAATACCAATCTCAACGGTTGGGACGCGGTCAATCCGCAGCTTATGGCATACGTCGACGGCAAATTGGTGCAAGGTCTTGATACAAATCATACCTATTTTTACCTCGAACGCGATTGCGACGTAATGCTTTACGCGTACAGCGGAGCGAAGATCGATGCGAAACTGAACCTGTTTGTCAAAATAGAAGAGGTTTCCGAAAACGCCGATCGCCTTGCAACCGATATCGAAATACCGTACATCGCGCTTTCCTATCTCGATAAAGAAAGCAAGGAATACGCCGATATCCTTTCCGCGTTGAATCACGCGATCGATCTCGTGGACTTTAGGGAAATTCACTCCGCGGAATATGAAGCTTCCTTGATAAAAGCGTCGGAATTTTTACGTAAGGAATTTTACGAAAAAGGCGGTGCGACTGCCCGCGTGAAAATGCTCGGGCATACGCATATCGACATCGCATGGCTTTGGCCGCTCGACCAGACGCGTGAAAAAGTTCAGCGGTCCTTTGCGACGGTATTGGAACTTATGCGGCGATACCCCGAATTTAAATTTTTCTCTTCCCAGCCCGTACTGTATCAGATGTTGAAAGAAGAATGTCCCTATCTTTACGAGGAGCTGAAAGAGCGCGTCAAGGAAGGGCGTTGGGAGCCTGACGGCGCGATGTGGGTGGAGGCGGACTGCAACCTTTCTTCGGGAGAAAGCCTGGTTCGCCAGATTATTTTCGGCAAGCGTTTTTTCAAAGAAGAATTCGGCAGGGACAGCCGCATTTTGTGGTTGCCCGACGTGTTCGGTTATTCCGCGGCGTTGCCGCAGATTTTAAAAAAGAGCGGCGTAGACTATTTTGTAACGGCAAAAATCACTTGGAACGATACCAATCGCGTTCCGCACGATGCGTTCCGCTGGAAAGGGATTGACGGAACGGAAATTCTGACATATTTCATCACCACGCAGGACTGCAGCCGCGGCGCTACGCAAACGGGATGCACGTATGTCGGTTTTGCCGAACCGAAACAAGTGGCGGGCACGTGGAAACGCTTTTCGGAAAAGGATAAGACCGACGAAGTTCTTATGCCGTACGGCTGGGGAGACGGAGGCGGCGGGCCTTCGCGCGAGTTTATCGAAAATATCCGCCGCATGCGGTATGGCTTTGCGGGCTGCCCGAAGGCGGAGATCGGTACGGCGGAAGAATTTTTGAACCGCTTTTCCGAAACCGCCGCAAAAGACAAAAAGTTTCCTAAATGGTCGGGCGAACTCTATCTGGAATTTCACCGCGGCACATATACTTCCGCGGCGAATAACAAAAAGAATAACCGACGTTCGGAATACCTTCTGGAATGCGCGGAATGGCTTTCGGTGCTCGGCGGAGTTGCGCTCGGCACGGCGTATCCGAAAGAAATGCTGGAAAGAAACTGGGAAGTCGTTCTGCACAATCAGTTCCACGATATTCTGCCCGGTTCGAGTATCCGCGAAGTATACGAGCGGAGCGATAAAGAATATGCCGCGCTTTTTGCAGAAGTGGGGGCGGCGGCAGACGCCGCGCTGGAGAACATCGCTTCTTCGGTAGAAACCTGCGGCGGGTATGTGGTGTTCAACCCGCATTCCTTTGCAAACAGCGGGTATGTGGAAACGGAAAACGGCCTTCTTTATGCCGAGAACGTGCCGCCAAAAGGGTATGCGGTCGTCAGACAATCGCCCGCAAGCGATTTAAAAGCGCCTTGCGTATCGGAAAAAACTTTGTCCAACGCGTTTTTCAAGCTGACGTTTGACGAAAATTATAATGTCGTGTCGCTTATAGATAAACGTTGCGGAAGAGAAGTGCTTTCCGCGCCCGCGGGGCTGAGAGCTTACGAAGATTATCCTTACGATTACGACGCTTGGGAATTGAGCGATTATTATCGCGATAAGTGCTGGGGCGCGGGCAATGTCGAAAACGCAGAGATATTGCAAGAGCAGGAGAAATGCGGGATTAAGATCACGAGAAAATTCGGAAAATCCACGATTTGCGAAACGATTTCTCTTTATCGGCGCATAGCGCGTATCGATTACGATTACGATATTTTGTGGAACAGCGAACATATCATGCTGAAAAGCGAATTCCCCGTGGATATCAACGCCGATTACGCTACATACGACATACAGTTCGGCGCGGCGCGGCGGAGCGCCACCATGAACACGAGCTGGGATGAGGCCATGTTCGAAGTCTGCGCGCATAAATTTGCCGATTTTTCGGAATACGGCTACGGCGTAAGCCTGATGAGCGATTGCAAATACGGTTACAGCGTGAAAAACGGCGTGATGAGTATTTCTCTTCTCAAATGCGCTACTAATCCCAACCCCGATTCCGATAAAGGGCGGCATACTTTCCGCTGTTCGCTGATGCCGCATATCGGCGATTATCAAAAATCCGGCGTTTTACAAGCCGCATACGATCTCAATATCCCGATGCGCGCGATTTATAAAGAAAAGCAAAACGGCGCGTTGCCCGCGCAGTATTCGCTTTTGGGCATAAAGGAGAGCGGCGTCATTGCGGAAACGGTAAAACAGGCGGAAGGCGGCGAAGATATCGTCGTAAGGGCTTACGAGGCGTTCGGCATGCGCTGCAATTCGCATTTTACCCTCGGTTTCGATGCGGAAAAAGTCTGCATTGTCAATCTTTTGGAGGAGGACGAAAGGGAAATTCCGCTTGTCGGCAAACGGCATTTCGAAGCGGTTTTCCGTCCTTTCGAGATCGTTACTTTCAAAATAACAAAAATAAAATAATCGGCGAACGGAAATTTTAAATGCCTTCGCTTTGTCAAAAGGAACGTTGGGATGATTAAGAAAAAAGACAATTTTTTTATTCTGGAAACGAAAAATACGCAATACATACTGGAAGTGGATGCGGAAAATAAGCTTGTGCAAAACCATTACGGCGCAAAAATATCCGATTGTATTCCC
>CALVXL010000172.1 GCA_944369635.1 uncultured Clostridia bacterium | reverse complement strand
TTCACAAAAACTTTTAAACTTTACTACAACCAGAGGCCGAAAGATTATATCGACAAAACGTTGAATCACTTAAAAAATCTCCGCTAAACGAGCGGAGATTTTTTAATGAACCGAAAAGCGGCGTTTTAAAAGGGAAAAACGCCGCGATAACTGCCTTGACAAAATATCGGCGCATCAGCGTTCGCGCCTGCGCCTGCCGCAAAACTTTTCCACCCCTTCCGACACCCCGCCGAACAGAGCCATCGCAAAAGAAAGTACGGCAAATAAGGCGAAAACGCCCGTCCAGCCGTAGCCGTCCGCCACCGCCCCCAAACCGTAGGAACTGACGGTACTGCCCACATAGCAAAAGCCGTTCAGCACTCCCGACAGCGTACCCGGATTCACGCTGTCCCTGTAATAAAAAGGCGCGACGGAAGTGATGATGTTGTTGATCGCGGAAGCGAGCGCGCTGATCAGCACGAAACATGCCGAAGCGGCGATCACCCCCGCCGAAGCGAACAGCGCGACGGCAAGAGCCAGCAAAAAAACGGCAAAAAACATCGCGGAAGAAAGGACGATCAGATTTTTGATTTTCCGATTGAGCAAAACCGCGAGCGTCGCACCGAACACGCCGAGCACGGGCAAAAACAACGTGATAAAGATGGATAAACTGTCCGAAAGGTGATAAGTTTCCTTTAAAATGGAAGGCGCCCATGTGGTAAGCCCGTCTTTCACGAGGTTGTTGACTACCGCAAAAACGGCGAGCATGCCTGCGACAAGATACACACCTCGGCGCAATGTTTTTTCCGCGCGCTCTTCGTTTTCGGGCTTATGCTCCTCGGGCAGGTTCTTCAGCGTAACGGCGCCGTAAAAACAAACCCACACCGCGGCGACGGCAATAAGCAGCGCTCCTCCGAACAAAAAAGTATATTTATATCCGCCGAACAGGGCGAAAAGGGCGCTGCAACCGTAAGAGAGAAACGTACCCGCCGCCGTGGTGGTGCTCATGGCGAATACCGCTTTTTCGAAATTGTGCGGACTCAGATTGCGCCCCAGAACCAGCACCAGCGACGACCACAGGACCGACTGCACGAATCCGTTGACGAGCCAGAGGTATTTCCACGAAGCAAATCCCGCGCTAAAAAACACGGCGAGATTTATTCCCGCAGAAACGAATAACGCCCCGCCGAGCACGTAGCGCTTATTGTAATAGCGGCATAAAATGCCGTTGACGACCTGCCCCGCGCCGTATGCGAAAAAAAACAGCGTGGCGACCAGCCCCGCCTCCGCATGCGTTACGCCGAAGTCCGAAATGACGAAATTGATGTTCGCGTTATAGCCGTATCTGCCGCAATACGCCGCAGTATAAACCAGCCAACACAAAAACACGAGCATTCTTTGCTTTTTTTCCGAAAGTTCCATAATACATTCAAAAATACCGCAATCGCTTTGCAGTGCCGAAGTTAACGCTTTGATCGCGTTCATATCGTTCTTTTACAGTATAACGCGACGCTCGGAGTCCGTCAATCAAAAAAAACGGTCAAAAATATAAATTTAACTACTTTTCAGCGTGCCTCGCGGTATTTTTTATACGTGTAAATCGTAAAAGCACTTTAAAATTAATTTTTTATTCAATAAGAAAGACCGTTTGATGTGCGGTCTTTTTTGAAAACAGAATCTGCTCCGCATCCGCGCCTGAACGCGGATGCGGAAGAACATTTAAGTTTTAAGCTCGATTTATTTGGACATTGCAACGTCCCAGGCACGCCACACGGCGGTCATCACGTTGCCGACCTGATAGCAATCGCCCACGAGATTTTTCTTGTCCGCGCCGAGCGGTTGCGGCAGATAACCTACACAAAGGATGACGGAATCGCCTTCGATGGGAATTTCCTTTTTATCCTTGTCCAAAGCGACGATTCCCTTATCGTTAATTTCCTTGACGGTGGTATTGAGATAAACGGGTACTTTTTTCAGCTTGAAGAAATCGCGCAGATACGACGAATTCGCAAGGCAGATGCCGTGTACGGCCATGAGGTCGTTTTTCATTTCGACAATGATCGGCTGTTTGCCCTGATTATACAGTTCGTAAGCGATTTCGCACCCCGTCAGACTGCCGCCGATAACAATGACTTTTTCGCCTACCTGCGAGCGGTCTTTGAGATAAGAAACGGCGAGAATCGCCTTTTCCGCACCCGGAACGCGCAGTTTGCGCGCCGTCGCGCCCGTGGCGACGATCACTTCGTCCGCAGGAACGGATTCGACGTTCTTGACTTCGGTATTGAGCTTGATCTCCACACCGAGCTTTTTGATCTGCGCGATATACCACGCGATGAGCGCCCTGTCCTTTTCCTTGAACGCAAAGGACGCCGCGGGGATAAACACGCCGCCGAGTTCGCCCGTCTTTTCGTAAAGCGTCACTTTATGCCCGCGGAGCGCCAGCACGCGCGCCGTCTCCATGCCGCCGATTCCGCCGCCGATAACGGCGATATGCTTCGGTTTTCTGGTCTTTACGATCTTGTATTTTTTGGAGTTCATGGAAATGGGGTTGACCGCACACTGACACATCGCCTTGGTTTCGGCAAGCGTCTGCAAATTCGGCACGCCCTCGTATTTCGAAAGGCTGAAACATCCGTTGTGGCAACAGATACACGGGCGGATATCCTCCGTTTTGTCCGCCATGAGTTTTGTCACCCATTCGGGATCGGCAAGGAACTGCCTTCCCACGCCCATAGCGTCCACCTTTCCTTCCGCAATCTTTTCCGCGGCGTAATCGGGTTCGTTTCTGCCCGCGACCACTACGGGAACGCTCACGACCTTTTTTACCGCCTCCGCTTCCCTGTAGTTGCAGTTCTGCGGCATGTACATAGGCGGATGCGACCAATACCAAGCATCATATGTACCGTTGTCGCAATTCAGCATATCATAGCCCGCGTCCTGTAAATATTTTGCGGCTTTCAACCCCTCTTCGAAATCTCTGCCCGCTTCCGCGTAGTCGTCCCCTTCGCAGGGCAGCGCGCCGGAGCGGAATCCCTTCGTCTTGGATATGACGGAATAACGCAGCGAAACGGGATAATCGCCGCCGCAGCTTTTCTTGATCGCCTCTACGATTTCCACCGCAAAGCGATAGCGATTTTCAAAAGAACCGCCGTATTTATCGGTACGTTTGTTCACATAAGGCAAAGTAAACTGGTCGAGAAGATACCCCTCGTGCACGGCGTGCACTTCCACACCGTCCACGCCCGCTTCCTTACACTTTTTCGCAACGCGCGCGAAACCGTCCACGATATCGGAAATTTCCTTAAGCGTCATCGGACGGCTGGGTACTTTG
>CALVXL010000171.1 GCA_944369635.1 uncultured Clostridia bacterium | reverse complement strand
GGGCAAGTACCTCGCCCCCGTCGTTACTTGGGGTAAATATGAAACTGAAAACAACAGAACAGTTTTGCCTTTAACCATGAATATTCATCACGCCGTCGCAGACGGTTTTCATTTGTGCAGATTTTTTAACGAAGTACAAGAATTAATCTATAATCTTTAATAAGGACTAAACCTTAAAGGGCTTGCACGAATTTCGGCAAGCCCTTTTTTAGTTGTTCAAATTATATAAGGATAGACGCAACCTTTCTATAGTCTATCAAAAATTCAGTCGATAGTCAGAATTCGTATTTTCTCAACATTAAAGCCGATTTTACGCATATTTTCTGTTTTTCGGGGGCTTCTAAAACGCAAAGGGAGGTTAGGCTTCAAAATGCATCGGCTGCCCGTTGTCCGCGATTTTTTCATCGGTAAGATTTTTTTAAGGTGTATAATTCTCCGTCGGAAGGGGCATAAAATTTTATGAAAAAAAAATTTTAAAAATTTTTGTAAAAACCCTTGACAAATTTTTTTAAAGTGTTATAATGTTAGCAGATAAAGAAAGAGAGTGCCAGCAATCAAATAAAAAGATTGCCAACACTTTCAATAAAAATAAAAGGAGAATAAAACTATGAGAAATTATATTATCAGAAGAAATAATAACAGGACGGACGACTTTTTCGGAGATGTGTTCAACGACTTTTTCAAACCGGTATTTTACGATGAAAAGGCGGAAGGCATGAAAACCGATATCAAGGAACTGGACAATGCGTACGAAATGGATGTGGAACTGCCCGGTTTCGATAAAAAGGACATCAACGTTTCCTATAACGACGGTTACGTAACGGTAAGCGCGAATAAGGAAGAGAAGGAAGAAAACGAAAAGGACGGTAAGAAATACGTTCGCAGAGAAAGAAGTTGTTCTTGCTCGAGAAGCTACTATGTCGGCGAAGTGCAGGAGCAGGATATCAAAGCGAAATATGAAAACGGTCTGTTGACGGTTGTAATACCCAAGGAACAGCAAAAGAAGATTGAAACGCATAATATCAGCATCGAATAATGCTGAAAATGCCACATATAAACCTCCTTATATACAACGCGGAAGCGGCGCAGATTGCGCCGCTTCCGTTATTTTTTTCAGTATATATAATTGAGTTGCATCGAGGCGGCGTTTCGTGTATAATGACAGCGTAACGGCACAAAAAGCCGAGCGGGGAAATATAATAAAGTAAACGACTTTTATTTGCGGGAACTTACATGGGGATAAAGACAAATTATAAACATACGCTGAGCGCAAGCTGTATCGGATACGTAACGCAGGCGATCGTAAACAACTTTGCGCCGCTTTTATTTTTGACTTTTCAGACGACTTACGGAATTTCGCTGGAAAAGATAACGCTTCTTGTAACCATCAATTTCGTGTTGCAATTTTTTATCGATCTTGCGGCGGCGAAATTTATCGATAAAATCGGATACCGCGTAGCAATTGTTGCGGCGCATATTTTTGCGGGCATAGGGCTGGCGTCCTTTTCCTTTCTGCCCGATCTTTTTGCCGATCCGTACATAGGACTGCTCATTTGCGTAACGTTCTGCGCCATCGGCGGGGGATTGGACGAAGTGCTGATCAGTCCTATCGTGGAAAGCTGTCCGACGAAACGCAAGGCAGCGGTGATGAGTTTTCTGCATTCCTTTTACAGTTGGGGATCGGCGTTCGTCATTGCGGCATCCACGCTGTTTTTCGTGATATTCGGTATCGAAAACTGGAAATGGCTTGCGTGTATCTGGGCGATTTTGCCGCTTTTTGACGCAAATTATTTTCTGTTTGTGCCGATTTACAATACAAAAGAGGAAAACGAAAAGGGCGTAAAGCTGAAGCAATTGTTTTCCATGAAAATATTCTGGGTGCTTTCACTTTTGATGCTCAGCGCGGGAGCGGCGGAACTTTCCATGAGTCAATGGGCCTCCGCGTTTGCGGAGAGCGCGCTCGGCGTAAATAAAAGTATCGGAGACATCGCGGGCCCGTGTATGTTTGCCGTACTGATGGGCGTAAGCCGCAGCGTTTACGCTAAATTCAGCGAAAAAATCGATTTGATGGCGTTTATGGTTTTCAGCGCGCTTTTATGCATGGCGTCCTACGTTACGGTTACGCTGTCGTCCAATGCCGTTCTTTCGCTCATCGCTTGCGGAGTATGCGGTTTTTCCGTCGGCATTATGTGGCCCGGATCGGTCAGCATTGCGGTGAAACACGTCAAAGGCGGGGGGACGGCGCTGTTTGCGATGATGGCGCTTTTCGGAGACGTCGGCGCAACGGCAGGACCTACCATCGTAGGTTTTGCTTCGGGCGCGTTCGGCGATGATCTGCAAAAGGGCTTGATTTTCGGAATTATATTCCCCGTTTTGTTATTGCTCGGCATATTTATGATACGCCGAATGAAAAAGAAAGCCGAATCGCCGCAACTTCTGAATAAATAAAACGTTGATTATCATACCAACTCGCGCCGCGCAGATTCTCTGCGCGGCGCGTAATTTTTTTTCGCGTAGCGGTGTGTAAGTTTTCAAAACCGTTGTCGGAAGGGAATTTGCGGATAAAGCATAACCATATCCGAAATGCATGGCAGATAATAAAATATAAGTATTAGACATTGAACGACGAAGGTGATATAATATGGATAAAAACAGGCGCTTTATAAAAATGCCAATCATAAGCGGAAAAAGAACTTGCAGACGAGGGCGGAAAGGATTTGCAATGCCGAACATTGAATAAACAGGCGCAATTCGGAAAAAACAAAGGGGAATAGAGAAAATGGACAGAATCGAAAGAACAAGGGAAAAATTTAAACAGCTTTTCGGCGGAGAACCCGCAAAAAACGAGGGAACGGACCCGGAATTTATGCGCATTTTACAGCGTTTTATATTCGGCGAAGTCTGTTATGTCGGTTCGCTGGACAATTGTATGCGCGAATTGATTACGATAACGGTGCTTGCGGTCAATCAGACGTTGCCGCAACTCAAAGCCCATGTCGGCGCCTGCCTGAACGTCGGGCTTTCTCCCGTTGAAATAAGGGAGACGATTTATCAATGCGCGCCGTTTATCGGTTTTCCGAAGACGCTCAATGCGATTGCCGCGATGAACGAAACATTTGCGGAGAAAAAAATTTCTCTGCCGCTTGAAGACGCCGCAACGGTAACCGAAGATACCCGATATGAAAAGGGACTTGCCGTTCAGGCTCCTATTTACGGAACGGAAATTGCCGACAGATACGTTTGGCTTCCCGAAGAATTTGCCGAAAGCGTTCCCAAATGGCTTACGGAATTTTGTTTTGCAGACTTCTCTTCAAGAAAAGGACTCGATGAAAAGACGAGGGAACTTCTTACCGTAGTGATGCTTGCCGCTTTGGGCGGTGCGGAAGTACAGGTGCGTTCGCACGTTGTCGGGGCGATGAAAGTCGGAAATACGGCGGAAGAGATCGTATGCGCGCTTGCACATGCAATGCCGTATATGGGAATACCCCGATTGTTCAATGCATTGAACTGTTCCAAAGATATACTTGAAAAAGGAGAGAAAAAATGAAAGATATAAAATTCGAAAAGCAGAACGTATTCGGCAAAGGAACCGAAAACATGGCATATGCAAAGTATTTCGTCGGCAAGTCCTATTTGAATCCGTTGACTTCGCCCAAAAATCAGCCGTTTTTCGCAAACGTTACGTTTGAGCCGGGTTGCCGCAACAACTGGCACATCCACCGCGCCGACAAGGGCGGCGGACAGATACTTCTCTGCGTTGCGGGCAGCGGCTGGTATCAGGAATGGGGAAAGCCTGCAAGAAGCCTGAATCCCGGGGACGTGGTGGAAATACCTGCAAACGTCAAACATTGGCACGGAGCAAAAAGCAATTGCTGGTTTTCGCACATTGCGGTGGAAATTCCCGGAGAAAACACTTCAAACGAGTGGCTGGAAGCGGTATCGGAAGAAGAATACAGGGCGCTTTGAGTAAACAATCTTTATCAAAATCGACAAAACCGACAAATTCGCCGACGAAATCGGCAGGTTTTTTCTTGTATTTCGGTTGTGTTTACGGTATAATCGGCTTGCATAATGCGGAAAGCGGAAAAGGATAAAAACTTTCCGTTTGCGATATTCGATTAATAATTAAAAAGGGAGGAAGTGAAATGAAAAAAACTTTAGTTGCATATTTTTCCTGTACGGGGAATACAAAACGCGTGGCAAAAGCTTTGGCGGAAGCGATAAATGCGGATTTATTCGAAATAACGCCGCAAACCCGCTATACGAATGCAGATCTTGATTGGACGAATGAAAAAAGCCGTTGCAATCTGGAAATGAAAGATCCGTCTTCTCGTCCCGCAATAAAGGAGAAAGCGGAAAATATGGAGTTTTATAAAACAGTATTTATAGGATTTCCTATCTGGTGGTACGTTGCCCCGCATATTATCAAAACGTTTCTTGAAAGTTATGATTTTACGGGTAAAACGATTGTGCCGTTTGCAACCAGCGGCGGAAGCGGAATGGGCAGAACGGTTGAAGAATTGCAAAAGAGTTGCTTTTCGTCCGTAAAATGGGATAAAGGAAAAATCTGGAACGGAAATCCGACGGAAGAAGCGCTTGCAAGCTGGGCAACAGATTTTATCTGATGTAAAAAAACAAAGCAAAAAAGAATTATAAAATAAAAACCCCCGCATATCACAATGATCTGCGGGGGTTTTCGTATTTTTTTATTACGGTTTTCGAAAGATGTTGTCCAATGATTAAGGCGCATTGTTCAACATTAATCGAGGCAAAGGATATAATTTGCGTCTATATCCAGAATTTTGCAAAGGTTTGCCAAAGTATCCAGCGCGGGCATAGCCCTGCCTGAAAGATATTGTCCGACCGTCGGCTGAGAAATATTCAATCGACGGGCTATTTCAGTCTGTTTTAAACCGCTGTTATTAATACTTTCAATAAGCCTTGCCCGAATCTGTTCAAGCGTTATCATAATCTTTTTCTCCGATTTATCGTTTTTTTACATTATAAAAGCATTGCCTATAAAACGCTTGACAAATTTGCCCATTGATTAAGGCGCATTGTTCGGCATTTAATCGAGGCAAAGAATATAATTTGCGTCGATATCCAAAACCTTGCAAAGGTTTGCCAAAGTATCCAGCGCGGGCATTTTTTTACCGTGAACATAACAGGATATCGTTTGTTGTCGAATATTTAATTTTTGCGCAATTTCAGTTTGTGTCATATCACTTTGCGTGATGGCTTCAGCAACTCGCGCTTGAATTTGTTCAAGTGTAATCATTATAACTCCCATTATGATGTTTTTTATAAAATTTTAAACCAAATGGGTGTAAAATACTTGACGTACACCTGATAGGTGTAGTAGAGTGTATTTGTAAATTAAAATAAAGCGGAGAAGAGAGTATGGAAGGCAAAAGCGGAAAATGCGTTCGGTGTAAATACCTGGATCTTTATTATACCAAGGGCGTTAAAAAATTTTCCAGGACGAAAT
>CALVXL010000170.1 GCA_944369635.1 uncultured Clostridia bacterium | reverse complement strand
CCTCGAACAAATCGTCTATCGCGCGGCTTTTAAGTTCCGCGGCGCGGCTTTCGTCGGCAATTTCAAAATCCTGCGAAAGTCCCGCCTCGAAAAAATACTTGCGAAGCAGCCTGCCGCAAAACGCGTGCACCGTGCTGATGTCCGCCGTATAAACGTCCGCCAGCTGGCTTTTCAGCCCGTCCTTGCCTGCCGAAATTTCTTTGAGCATGGCGCGAAGAAGTTTTTCCTTCATCTCCGCCGCCGCCTTTTCGGTAAAGGTAACGGCGAGGATTTCGCTCACCCGCACCTTTCCCTCCACAATCAGCCGTATCAGCCGGCGGATCATGGTAAAGGTTTTGCCGCTCCCCGCAGAAGCCGACACCAGAAGATCGCCCGCATCGTGATTGACGACTTCCGCCTGTTCCTTTTTAAGTTCCATTTCCGCCCTCCCCTTCGGCCTTTTTCACGGCTTCGGTAAACGTATTCGTAAGCACCGTATCTTCGCTCCGCTCCTCTTTCGAACCGTCGGCAAAGAACGCGCACATCCCTTTATACGCGCAAAAATCGCAAGTACCTTTATAAGGCGAAGCGACGATGACGCCCTGATCCAGCCGCTCGGCGCCCTTTTCGGCGATGAGCAGGGCATATTTCAGATAAGCGTCCATCTGCTCGCGCGTCAAAAGCCTGCCGCCGCCGAATTTGACCTCGCCGTCCTTTTTCACGCTCATTTTCACGCCCGTGAGCTCGCTTTCCGGGTGCTCTGCGCTGAGCGTCTTATCCCCCGCCAAAATGACGTCGGGATCTTCCAGCGTATGTCCGAAACACTCCTCGCGCTCGTCGTTTTCCGAAACGAAATCTTCTCCCACGCCGCAGTAATACAACCCTGCAGGCTTATGTTCCTTTGCAAAGGCGTTCATGTAAAGGTAGATCTGAATATCCTTTCCCACGAAAAGATCCTTGTCCGCCTTGCTGAACGAACCCGTTTTGTAATCGACGATACGGATATAATCGTCCTTTTTGTCGATGCGGTCAACCTTGCCCTCGATATAATACTTTTTACCGCCCGCGCCGATCTCGATGGCTTTATACCGATCGCCCTTCCTGCCGAACCACACTTCCTGCCCGAAAAGTTTGAAGTCGGAATTTTTATACTGCCTGTAAATGCGCACGCAATAGCGCGCCGCTTCCGCCTGCATGCGCGCAAGCAGATTTTTGCCCGCCGCGCTCTCCTCCAAACGCGCATATTTTTCCTCCTCCGCCAGCTTTTGCGCCAGAGAAAGGGCAAACGTTTCCGCTTCCTCTTCGTTTTCGAACTTTTCCGCTTCGGGCGCAAAGGCTTCGAACACCGCGTGGAAATAATTGCCGATTTCGGTGGGGGCGTCCCCCGTTTTCCGTTCTTTCAGCCCGATGCCGTTGGTCAGAAAATTGCGGTACGGACAAGCGTAGTATGCCTGTAATAAAGAGGCTGTCAGCTTGCCGTTTTGCAAGACGATTTCCTTGTTGCTTGCAAGACGCACCGTGATTTCGCTGTTGGCGCTTTTCAGCATGGCGTCCGCCGCGGCGCGGTCGGCGCCGTTTGTAAGTCGGTAGTATGCGGAAGCCGCCGTCATGTCGCATTCCCCTTCGCGGAAAGCGTTGATCTGCCGCGCAAACGCCTTTTTCGCCTGCGCGGGCGTAAGATAGCGCATCGCGTCGAGCTTAGCGCGGTTTTCCTCGCTCGCGCCCGCGTAATATGCTTTCAAAAGCGGGGCGCTGAGCGGCGCGAGCGGCTTGTTTTTATAGGTGAAAATGGCGGATATATAGGAAAAGATCTCGCTTTTCAGCTGCGGTTTTCCGCTTTCCCCCACGACGGAGCAGGACAGATACAGCCTTTTTGAAAACGCCGCCGCCGCGAGCGCGGCGTTTTCCCGCTCCCTGCGGTTAACGGCGGAAATCTTCGGCTCTACGAAAACTTTCAGATTTTCCAGCTTTTCAAGGTCGGCGTCCGTGAGCATCGCCACGTCGTTTTTGACCGACGGAATATCCGACGTCAACCCCGCCAGAAAGAGCGTTTTCGCCCGCACGAGCCGCGTTTGCCTGAAATCGCCCACATATACCGCGTCGGCATACTGCGGAAGCACGGAAATCTCGTCGGCGGCAAATCCGCTTTGCAGAATGCTTGTAAATTCTTCGATATCCGTCGTGTATCCGCCGAGAATCCTGTCCGTTTCGTCGAGCACTTCCATAAGTTTCGCATAGCCTTGCGACGTGAACGCCGATTCCTGCAGATATCCCGCCGCCTCATACGCCGCCGCGAGCTTTGCGGTGTTTTCTTCCGCGCCGAAAAGTTCAAGCGCCCTGCGGATTGCCGCGGTGAATTCCTCCGCGCGCATACGGCGTTTTATAAAAGCGAACGCTTCTGCGATTTTCGCGCGGGCGGTTTCGTAAGAAGCAAAGTTCTTTTCCTCTTTCCCGTAGCGGAACGGACGGAAAAACATGGAACGCGAATATCCGTAGCGCAATACGTAATTTTCCAGCCCGTCTGCAAAATCCGCGTCGGGAAAAACCAACGGGCTTTTGACGAGCGCAAGCATATCGGAAAGCGCATAGCCGCGGCGGAACGCCGTGACGAAATCCAGCGCCAGCCGCGCCGCGGCATGCTGTGAAAGCGTGCGCTTTTCGTCGAGAAAAAACGGGATTGCGTATTCCGAAAACACCTTTTTGACGACGGAAGCGGGACAGCTGCCCAACGCGAGTTCCGCTTCGCAATAGCGCATTTTGCCGTCGATCACGTCGCGCTTGACGACGGAAGCGATATGCTCGATTTCCTCCGTGACGGAAGAAGCTTCATACAGAAAGATATTTTCCGTTTCCCTTTTTTTACAGGTAAAAGCCGCGGGGTTGAAGATATATTCCAGCACCGCGCCGGCGTCCCCCGTTTCTTTATCAAGATAAACGATTTCCGCCTTTTGTCCCGCCTCGCGCGCCGCGCAGAGAAAGGCACGCACCGCTTCGGAAGTATAGGCGAACTCGTTTTCCCCGTCCACGAGATAACCCGTAAGCGAACGCGCGTGCAGCATGAAAGATTTCAGCGTTTCGATTTCCTGCCGTGTAAAAGAAGAATACGCCGCGACAAAGACGTCGGCGTCGGCAACGGCGGTTTCGGCAAGGACGGGCAAAGCGTCGAGATAATTGTTCTGATCCTTGTATTTTCCCGCGATCGCGTCCTCGTACGCCGCGTACAGATACGCGATGTCGGCAAGTTTATCCTTTAAAAGCCCGTCGGCGCCTTGCGCAGCCGCGGAAAGCTCCTCCGCGCACACTTTCGCGCTTTTCAGCTGCGCGATGCATTCGTATACCGCCGGCGCAAGGGATTTTTTGCGCGATCTTCCGAGCAGCGAAAGATTTTCCGCCCGTTCGCCGATGATCTTGCGCAAAAGCATTACCGATCCTTCCTTGCTCAAAATCCCTTCGGGCTGGAAGAGGGTTTTCAGAAATTTGCGCATGGAAAACACCCGCGTGTTGAACGTACCGCCCGCCGCTTTGGCAATGGCGCGCTCGGTAACGAGGGTGGCCTTTTCCTCGGTGAATACATAATTTTTTCCGTCCAGCCCCCGCGCGCGGTCTTTTAAAGAAACCGCGAGCGCGTCGATCAAAGCGCAGTAGCTAGGGGCGATGTATAATGTAATCATGTTTCTATTGTAACATATTTGCGGATATTTTGTTTATCTTTTTTCTTTTGTTTTACATTTTTCGTCTTTTATGCTATAATACTCGAAAAAGCATTCTCCCGGAACAACTTTTCGGAATATACAGGAGATCGGATGAAAAAATTTTGGTTGAAAGCGGTCGCTTTGTGCCTCGGCGCGCTCGTACTCACGGGTTGCTCGGCGGAAGGCGGTTGCAACGGCTGTACCCCGGCAAACAAGCTGGCGTTCACTTCGAACTGGACAAGCGATAAACAATACCATACGCAATTTAAAGAAACCGCAGTCTACGACGTGGTTTACCGCGACGATTACAGGATTTCCACCGGCGAAACGGAAACCGACTACTCTGCGCAGAAAAGCAATGAATTTACCGTGGTTTACGGCGAAAACGGCACGGCGAAAGGCGGATATACGACCACGACGGAAGCTTTGCAGGCATTGCCTTCCGACATCGGCATCAGCGTGAACGATACCGAACTTTACAAGATCACCGCGTCGCTCACTTTGCCCGTAACTTACAACATCTTGGAGACGGAAAAATCGTATTCGTTTACCGATACCGTCACTTCCACGGTTTATTTCCGTTCCCATTCGAGCTCGCTTTCCCCTATTTACAGCGTGAAATCCTTTGACACAACGCAGATCGTAAACAACAAAAACGGCACGTACATTGTCCGCTATGTTTACGAAACGAAGATCGACTGGGTGACGAACGGCAACAAAGCCGCGCTGAGCGTTACCGATAAAACCGACAGCGTTACGCCCGTATACACCGATGACGACGCTTACCGTCTGACGGAAGTGGAAAATTATTCCAAACAGATCAAGTACACCGAAGGCACGGTGCTCGACAACGAAACCCTGCTCTTTTCCATCCGCGGACTGACGCTTTCCTCGTCATATTCATCGACTCTGAAGATTTTAGACACCGCTTATAAGAGCGTACAATCCGTCGCCGTCGGGTGCAAGCGCACGGTGAACGTGACCGACGCTTGGACGCTGAACACCATGAACGCCGCAGGCGAATGGGTTCCGCAACAGTACGATTCTTCCGCAACGTATTTAACGACGTTAAACCGCGCCGATTCCAAATATACGGGACAGGCGAAACACTGCTACTATCAGCTAACCAAAGCGGAAACGACGGAAGACGGCGAAGAAACAACGGAAGAGACGGGCAAGACAAACGCCCGCGCGTTCCTCGTCAAAATCGTGGAATCGCTGCCGAATAAGCTCGGCGCGCTGGAATACCGTTTAAGCACCGTTCACGTAACGGAAAACTGAAATCTGATTTTCTATGCCGCGGCGCATAAACGCCGCGGCATTTTTTTATCCGAAGCATTTTTGCAAATCGCATTTTCAGATAAATAAAAAAGCGCGCCCTGACAAAAAGTCGGGGCGCGCCGTTTTTATCTTTTACTTTTTTCTTTTCAACGCGCTTTTTCCCCCGCAATGCGGGAAACGCCCTTACAATACGGTTACGGTGCCGTCTTCGGAAATTTCCAGCGTATCCCCCGTTTTTACGGTATTCAAAAATTCGTCGCCGAGCTGGTCGATGGCGATGACGGGCGAGTTTTCCCAGATGCGCGCGAGAACGATGCCGCTTGCCGCAAGGGAATCGATGTGCTGGGAAAAGAGGAACGCCGCGGGATTGATCTTCATGGCGCAAACCGTCTGAATGACCAGTCCGCCCGTGGTGGAACCGATGGTGATGGGCAGGCACAAAGCCTTACCCGTGATGTTTTTTTCGTAGATGTCGGGATTATTTTGATCGGACGCGTAAACCTGTTTTGCGTTTTTCAACGCGCTCTTCTGAAAGGTAGCCAGCGTGTTGACGCCCTGATGCGAAACCACCGCTTCGCCTTTCCAATTTCCGCCCGCAAGCACTCTGCCTTTGAACTGTTTCATGTTATTTTCCCTCCTTTACGCCGGTAATTTTTTTGAGGATTTCCTCGTCCTTATAATACCGCGCCGCGGAATAGGTGCGGAGCTTGTTGCTGTTGGTCATGATGCGGTGCATTTTGGTGAGCGGATTATTCGTATACATCAACGGGCAGATCGAAGTGAGCGTCGCGCCCGTTGCGATAAGCTCGGCATATTTTTTCGTCTGTTTGAACTTTGCCACCACGTCGGGCGCGGAAGTCAATACGGTGCGGACGACAACCTTCTTTCTGTTTGCCGCTTTCAGGGAAGCGACGATCTTATCCGTCCAATCGCAAAGTTGCGAATAAGTCAGGTGCGGGCAGCCGATAAAGCACAAGTTCCCCTCTTTTTCCTTGTTTTTCCACATGACGGGATAGCTTTTATATACGCGATCGAGCTCCGCATCGTCGATGACATATTCCCTGCAATTTTCCGCAAGGAGTTTTTCGCCCAGACGCTTGGCCTCCGGTGTGAGGGAATCGATATGATAAAGCCCCACCGCGCCGTTGGACGCCGTTGCCGCGCCGAAATCTTTCAGATACGCCTTGACGTCGTCGGTCAATTCGCTGCCGAGGAACTTATCCAGCCCGTAAACATAGGGAACGTCCTCCATAACTTTCATGCCGATGGCGCTGCCGAGAACCTGCGCCTCGGGTTTTTTGCTCGTCTTTACGTAAACTTTCCACGTCGCCTTACGCCCTTCATCCGTCAAAAGTCCGAAATAAGGAACATACCCCACGATAGAACCGAACAGATCGAGCATGCCGCTGTTGCGGTTACAACGCGCGCCGAGCACGGAGTTTGCGTAGACGACCGCGCTCGATTCCGCCCACGAAAGCACGTCGCCCTCTTTCGGCTGATTGCCGACTTCATCGAGATAGCAGGCGCAGGTGAACTTACTGCTGCCCGTCAGCCCGACTTTGCGGAGCTGATTTTCATACATTTCCTGTTTGGAATACAAAATCTTATCGAAAACCAGCTTTTCCAGAAAATTGCATTTTCCGTTCGCATAATCGAGGGGACGCGGATCGACGGAAAAACCGCCCTCCGCCTTTACGCCGCCCGCGATGAGCTTGTCCATCGTGGAAAAAAGCGGCTTTAAAAGTCCTATGCCGAAACTCGTAACCAGATGACCTTGCTTATGCGTTACGGGCACGAGTTTTTCCGCACCGAAAATATCGCCGAACATCACGAGCGTTTCCAGAACTTTCGCCTTGACCTCGCCCTGTTTGCCGTCCAATATGGCTTGCTGTTCGGCCGTCAGCTGCATTTTGTATTTGTTCATTTTTCCGTTTACTCCTTTCCTTATCCTGAAAAAATTTTCAGCTTGTATATATTGTATCATTTTGTCGCGCCGAATTCAACGGTTTTTCAAAAAAAGTCAGCTTTTGACAAGATAAATAACGATAAATCCTCCTTTTCCCGATCACAGGAAAAATTTGCCGAAACAAAAAAACGCCGTACGGCGTTTTTTGCTTTGTCAGTAAAGATATTCTCTCACGATTTTTTGCATTTCTTCCAGCTTTTTATAAATATCCGCGGCGAGCGTCAGCTGACAGCGGGCGCGGTCCAGATTATGCCCCGGGTAATGGGTGGTGAAATATACGTCGCCGTTCAGATAATCGGTCAGAAACCTTACGGCGAGTTCCACCGTCATCGAATATACGCCCAAAGAAAGCGTATCCGCTTCGATATTGGTGAGCCGTCCTTTCAGCGTGCCGGCAAAACCTTTCGTCAGCGCGCGGTATTTATCGAGATTGAACGTAACCTTTTCAAGATCGGGTTCATCTTCCGCGGCATTGCTGCAGATAAAGCGCGCCGCATCCCCGAAGTCGTAAGCGATCAGCCCCGGCATAACGGTATCGAGATCGATGACGGCAAGCGCCTTTTTGGTTTCCTTATCGAAAATGACGTTGTTGCTCTTGGTGTCGTTATGCGTCACGTGCAGAGGGATTTCCTTGTTCTGCGCCAGCAGCGAAAGCTTGCAGGCAAGCGTTTCGTGCGCGCGGCACGCTTCGATTTCCGCCGCCACCTTATCCACGCGATCCTCCGCGTCCACCATCACGGCTTCGTAAAACGCATCGTAGCGGCGACAGGTATTGTGAAAATTAGGAATGGAAACATACAAAGACGACGCGTCGTAATCGATAAGCCATCGCTGAAATTCCCCGAACGCTTTGCCGACTTCTTCGATGACGTCCTCGTCCTCCGCTTCATTATAGACGTCGGCGTCGATAAAACCGTACGCGCGCCAATAATTCCCGTCCTCATCCACAACATAGCTTTTTCCGTCCGCAGTCTTGGCGTATTTTAATACTCTCCGTTCGGGATCGATTCCTTTTTTTATCATCTTGTCGCGGATAAATTCGGTTACGCTCTCTATGTTTTTCATGATCTTATCGGGGCGTTTGAATACCGATTTATTGACGCACTGCACCAGATATTTCGCTTCCTCTCCGTCGCGTTCGTATAATACGATATACGATTTATTGATGATGCCGTTATTGATCTGTTCGCAGGAACGGTATTTCCCTACGATATTAAAACTTTCGCAGATTTCCCTTAAAGTCATCGATTGCTCCCTTTAAACAAATATGCCCGTTTCTCACAGGCATATGTAAATTCGGTTGACAAATTTATCACGCATTGAAAATATCGTAATAAGAATTTCCCTTATACCCGACCGACCTGCCGATCTTGGGATCGTACATCGTGAACACGGAACCCACGATGTTCGCGCCGCTCTTTTTAAGTTCCGCCACGGCTTCCTTCACCTGCGAACGGTGCGTTTTGCCGTAAGCGACGAGAAAAATGGTTGCGTCGGTAAGCGGAGATACGTGCAGATAGTTTGCCGACTGCAACACCGGCGACATATCCACCAGGATCACATCGTAAGATCCGCGCAATTGTTTAAGCGTATTGTGGAATTTTTCCGAGATGAGCACCAGCGACGGATTTGCCACCTTGCCGCCCCGAGACAAAACGTCCACATTGTCATACTGCGTGGCGTGAATGACGTCTTTCAGTTCCGCCTGCCCCAGCATATATTCGTTGAGGCCCTTTTCGCCGTCCACATTAAACATTTTATGCGACTTGGCACGTAAAAAGTCAAGGTCTATGATCAGAACTTTTTTATTGTTCATTCCGAGAAGCACGGCGAGGTTTGCCACCACCGTGGTTTTGCATTCCCCCGCAACAGAGCTTTCCACCTGTATGATCTTATTCTTTCCGTCCTCTGTCAGAAAAAGAACGTTGTCTTTCAATCTACTGTAGCCTTCCAGTTTGCCGAAAAACTCCGGCTTATCCACAAAAATGCTTCCCGCGTTGCAAGAAATATTCTTTTTAGCCATTTTTTCCGTTCTCCCTTTCTGTGTTCACATCGCTTAAAAACGCAAACACCTGCGTGCCGGTAACGCGTTCCAGCTCTTCTTTGGTTTTCAGCGTGTCGTCCAGAAGATATCTGAGCAACACGACGAGCACCGCCGCGATCACCCCGATGATAAACGCAAGCACTACCGTCATTTTCAAGCCGGAATTCACTGAGCAGGGAATGTTACCCGAATCGACCATATCCGCAATGTTATCCACAAAAGTGATGTTCGTCGACATGCGCACGTAAACGGATTTGCCGTTTTCGTCCTTCGTTTCGACGATCTCCTTTTCCGCCATGGATATCGCCATGACCTTTGCGCGGGCGAGTTCGGGCGTCACATCGGTATAGGATATATACATAAAGTAGTTATTTCCCGATTCGTCATACGAAACGCTGACGCCGCCTTTGGATATCGTGCCGCTGTTGGACGTATCGTAAATTTCCTGCGCGCGCGAAATAACGACTTCCTGTTTGCAAAATCCCGCGATCGTCGGGATAATTCTGGACGTTGCGGTCAGATCGTTATAAATATTCGAGTCCGATTCGGTTTCATCGTTTTTACAGATAACGATCATGCTTCTCGTAGCGGTGTACGTCGTTTTCCGCGTCATATAATAAACCGTTCCGATAACCGTGGCGATGACGATGATCGCTACGATCAGAAAAATATTCGCGCGAACGATCAAAAGCAATTGCCTGAAAGTTATTCCTCCGCCCGAATACTGATTGTTTTCTTCCATCCTTAATCCTCACAAATCTCTTTATTACTCGGCGCCGCGCCGAAAAATCGTCCTTTCGGACACGGTTCGCACTCCGTTACAGTATAACATACTTATTTCGAATAAACAATTATTTTTCGGCAAATTTCGCAAAATCGCAATTTTATAAAATAAAAACGGTCGTTTATTCACTTAAACAAAACTTTACTTTTTATCCCCGCGATCATGCCGAGTTTTCCCGAAAGGGCGTTGATCAATTCTGCCGTAGCGCGCAGAACCACGCTGATCACGGCGGTATTCTTATCTTTAAAAGGTATGCCCAGTCTGCCGACGATATATTCCCTGTTTTCGTGCAGAAGTTCGTTGACTTTTTCCGTTTTTTCGAAATCTTCCACGATGATGGCGATCACGCCGATTTTTTCTTCCATGATTTTTTCTCCGAATAAAATTATTGTATCACATTAATTTATAAAAAACAACTGTTTGTAATGAAAAATGCCGAATTCGGTTTTTTAACGGCGAGATGATCCTTTCCTTCCCGAAACGCGGCATTTTCAGGTTTTTCGCCCGCGTACGCTTGACAATATTCATGCAAATGTTATAATGAACATAAAAAACACCGGCGGATTACTTATGAACCTGAAAGAAACTTTACAGCGCATGCGCGACGGCAGAGTATATTATTGCAACAGCGAAGAACTCATGCAAAAGCAACTCGAATGTATGGAAAACATTTACGATTACAACGCCACGCGGCCGTCAGAACAGGAAAAGCGCGCTTCCCTTCTGAAAAAAATCTTTGCCGAGATCGGCGAAGACGGCTATGTGGAACCGCCGCTCCGCGCAAACTGGGGAATCAATACCCATATCGGCAATCATTTTTATTCGAACTTCAATCTGACGCTGGTGGACGACACGGACATCTACATAGGCGACAACGTACTCATCGGCCCGAACGTCGTTCTCGCCACGGCAAACCACCCCGTCCGCCCCGACATCAGGAGAAAGGCTGCGCAATATAATCTGCCCATCCATATCGGCAACAACGTCTGGCTGGGCGCAGGCGTGATCGTCGTGCCCGGCGTAAGCATCGGCGACAATACCGTGGTGGGCGCGGGAAGCATAGTCACGAAAGATCTGCCCGCCGACTGCGTGGCATTCGGCAATCCGTGCCGCGTACACAGAAAAATTTCCGAACGCGACATGATTTTTTATTATAAAGACAGGAAGATCGACATCGAAAATCTGTAATTTTCCCGTCTGCCTTTTGCCGTCGGAAACCCTCGTTTCGTTTTTCGAAAGGCAATCGGTTCCGTAAAGGCGCAAAACGCGCGCCGAAAGAAAACGCTAACACCGCTAAAAAAATCGACGCCTGCGTCCGCCCGAAAATCGGGCGGACGCTTTTTATAATTTCAATCCCACGCCTCGATGTCTTTAATCTCCAGTTCTTTTCCGCATTTCGGGCAGGAAAGCGACGGCAGTTTGTCGTCGGTATCCACGATTTCAAGGTCCGCCTTGCGGCATTTTTTGCAGCGGTAAACGTGCTTATAGACTTCTCCGTTTTCTCCGCGCACGAAAATTTCCGGAATATTTTGTAAATCTCCGCAATATGCGCAACGATAAACGGCGCGTTGCGCGAGTACCTGCGGATTTTCGAGGGAATCGTAAAAACTTTTGATTTCGCCGCCGAGTTTACCCGATTCGATATCTTTTTGCGCCTGTTCAGGAACTTCCAGTCCGAAAAATCCGACGCCGAGCTTTATCTTTTTATTGAACCCGCAATTTTTACAATGCAAAAAATACGTTACGCCCATGCTTAAAAAAGCTCCTCATAAAGCCGGATATTTTTAAAATCGGGCGCATATTTCCCGTCCTCAATGCCGTGCACGATTTCCACCGTGCGCGCGTTGAAAGGCGTTTTAACGCCGTATTTTTCGCCGTATTCGACGACAACGCCGTTGATGAAGTCGATTTCGCACTTCTTGCCGTTTCTCAAATCCTGCAACATGCTGGAAATGAGCGCGGAATGTTTTTTCATAGCCACGGGAATGAGCGCGAAAGAAAGGGCTTTTTTCAGCGGGTTGTTGTAATCGAAAAGTTTATCGATCTTGTGCCCCTGCACGGGTTCGATGACGATACCCGCAGCCTTTGCGACGTCGATGCATTCCTTGATGATGCGCTGCGCGACTTTTCGCGAGGATTTTTTCTTCGCAACTTCGCCGAACGTGCCGCCCGTTACCGTGGAAAGCCCCGAAAACGCGCTGTTGATGAGCAGTTTAGACCACCTGGCGCCGAGAAAATTCTTTTCGATAACGACTTTTCCCATCAACGAAAAAAGATTTTTCACGTCTTCCA
>CALVXL010000169.1 GCA_944369635.1 uncultured Clostridia bacterium | reverse complement strand
CTTTCTCAGCGCGACGTCCAGCGCGTTGACGGGACCGTTGCCCTCCGCCGCCGTGATTTCAAAACTGCCGTTGACGCCGACTTTGACGAGCGCCGTTGCGGGAGCAAAATCGCCGCCCGCCCGCTGTTCTCCGATGGTTTTGAATTTTTCGATGGTAAAATACGATTTATAAGCGCCGAGCTGTTTTCTCACGAGCAGTTCGAACGAAGCGTCCGCTCCCTCGAACTGGTAGCCCTTAAATTCCATTTCCTTGATCTTTTCGATGATCTTTGCGGTAACGGGATCGTCCTTTTTCACCGTGGGATCGACCTTTTGTATCTTGCCGATGACGGTGCTTCTGCCCGCGACCTCGCTCATTAAAAAGCGGCGTTCGTTGCCCACTTCTTCGGGCGGGATATGCTCGAACGAACGGCTGGACTTATTGACGCCGTCGATGTGCATGCCCGCTTTATGCGTGAACGCCGATTTGCCGACGTACGGCATGCCGCGGCTTAACCGCACGTTGGAAATTTCCGCAACGCGCCGCGCGATCTCCGTCAGATTTTTCAGATCGCCCGCAACGCACGCTACCCCGCATTTAAGCTGCAGATCGGGTATGATTGCGGAAAGATTGGCGTTGCCGCAGCGCTCGCCGTAGCCGATGAGCGTGCCCTGCACGTGATCCGCGCCCGCAAGCACCGCTTCCACGGAATTCGCCACGCCGCAGCCCGTATCGTCGTGCGTATGTACGCCCACAGAACAGGATATAACGCTTTTTACCGCCCGCACCGCGTCGGCGATCTCGTGCGGGAAGCACCCGCCGTTGGTATCGCAAAGCGAAACGATGTCCGCCCCGGCGTCAGCCGCCGCTTTCACCGTGGCGAGGGCGTATTCCTTGTTGTTTTTATAACCGTCGAAAAAGTGTTCCGCATCGAAGATGACCGTCTTTTTCAACGCTTTGAGATAGGCAACGGACTCCGAAATCATAGCGAGATTTTCTTCCTTTGTCGCTTTCAGAATTTCCGTCACGTGAAAGTCCCACGACTTTCCGAATATGCTGACCGCCGCCGTGCCCGCGTTTGCCAGCGCGTTTAAATTGGCGTCGTCTTTACATTCGCAGTTGTTCCTCCGCGTGGAACCGAATGCGGTGAGCACGGCGTTTTGAAACTTCAGTTTGGCCGCCGCCTTGAAAAATTCGATGTCCTTCGGATTGGAAAACGGATTGCCCGCCTCGATATAAGTAACCCCCAACTCGTCGAGCGCGCGGCAGATATTGATTTTATCGGTTACCGAAAAGGAAATTCCCTCCGCCTGCGCGCCGTCGCGCAGCGTGGAATCGAGAACGGTGATTTTTTTCATCTTTTATCCCTCTGCCACCAGGTTTCTATCGTGGATCATATTGTTGATCGCGGCAACGTAGGCGCGCACCGCTGCCTCCACGATGTCCGTGCAGACCGCGTGCCCGTTATAGATCTTGCCCGCCGAACGGATTTTGACGGTAACTTTGCCCTGCGCGTCGGTCCCGCCCGTAACGGCGTCGATAAGGAAATCGACGAGTTCGAAGTCCTCGCCGCCGACCAGCTGTTTAATGGCGCTGTACGACGCGTCGATCGGTCCGAATTTGGAGGACGTGACCGCTTCCACCGCGTCGCCGTTTTCGTTGATCAGGCGCACCGCGCTGGTCGTCGTGATGGTGTTGCCGACGTTGATGACAAATCTGTCCAGCTTGAAACTTTCGTGTATTTTGATGATTTTTTTATGCACCAGCGCTTCGAGATCGAGGTCGGAAACGCTTTTCTGCCTGTCCGCAAGAACTTTAAATTCTTCGAAAATCTCCTGGAGCTCCTCCTTGCCGACGGTAAATCCCATCTGGTGGAGCTTATCTTCCAGCGCGTGCTTGCCGCTGTGCTTGCCGAGCACCATCTTGTTTTCCTTAAGGCCTATGGATTCGGGCGTCATGATCTCGTACGTTTCGCGCTTTGCCAAAACGCCGTGCTGATGAATGCCCGATTCGTGCGCAAAGGCATTTTCGCCGACGATCGCCTTGTTCGGCTGCACCTTTACGCCGGTGATCGCCGTCAGAAGTTTGCTCGTCTTGAAGATCTGCGTGGTGTCGATATCGGTATCCGCGTCGAAAATATCTTTGCGGGTTTTAAGCGCCATGACCACTTCTTCGAGCGCGGTGTTGCCCGCGCGCTCGCCTATGCCGTTGACGGTGCACTCGATCTGCGTGGCGCCGTTCATGACCGCCATCAGGGAATTTGCGGTAGCCATGCCCAAATCGTTATGGCAATGCACCGAAACCGTGACTTTATCGATATCCTTTACGTTTGCCATCACGTCGGCGATAAATTTACCGTATTCCGTCGGTACGGAATAGCCCACGGTATCGGGCAGGTTGATGGTGGTTGCTCCCGCCTCGATGGCAATCTGCACCACCTCGCACAAGAAAGCCAAGTCGCTGCGGGATGCGTCTTCGGCGGAAAATTCCACGTCGTCGCAAAGGCTGCACGCGTAGGAAACCATTTCGCGGCAGGTCCTTTTTACCTCTTCGCGGCTCATTTTCAGCTTATATTCCATGTGAATATCGCTGGTTGCCAAAAAGACGTGCAGCCGCGGATGCACCGCTTCCCTGACCGCTTCCCACGCCGTATCGATGTCCTTTTTGAGGGAACGGGCAAGCGAAGCGACCGCCGCATGCTTGACGACTGCGGCAATGCCTTTGACCGCCGCAAAGTCGCCCGGCGACGCGATGGCGAAGCCGGCTTCGATGACGTCCACGCCCAGCGCGTCGAGCTGCGCAGCCATCTTGAGCTTTTCGCTGATATTCATGCTGCAGCCGGGGGACTGTTCCCCGTCGCGCAGCGTCGTATCGAAAATTTTAATCTTCTTCATATTTTGCCTCCCCGGAAAAACTCTTTTCGCCGCGGCGCACCGCCGCAAACCCCGTGCGCACGATTTCCAGAACGGTAAACGGTTCAAGCATTCTAATCAGCGCATTGAGCTTATTCGCATCCCCCGTCGCTTCCAGCACGAGGGAATGTTCCGCCACGTCCACCACGCGCGAGCGGAAAATGTTGGAAATTTCCAAAATCTCGGCGCGGGTTTCGCGCGTCGTGCGCACTTTCACGAGCACGAGTTCGCGGAACACCGAAGTTTCGGGATCGAGGATTTCCACGTTGAGGATTTCCACGAGTTTGCTCACCTGCTTGGTGATCTGATCCACGGTGTATTCGTCGCCGCTCACGACCACCGTCATGCGCGACAGCTTGGGATTTTCCGTGACGCCGACGGTCAGGCTTTCGATATTATACCCCCTGCGCGCAAACAGCGAACTCACGCGGCGCAACACGCCCGAATGGTTTTTTACCAGTACGGACAAAACGTAACTTTTCATCGCAAACTCCTTTTCCTTTGAAATATAAAAAAAATCCCCGTCCCAAAAAAACGTTTTGGGACGAAGACATACATCGCGCGTTACCACCCAACTTGACCGCAAAACGCGATCCACTCGGCTAAGGTTTTACCTTATGGCTTTTAACGGAGCCGACCCGAACGTTTTTACTTTCCCGAAAAAGAGTTCGAAACGCCTGCTCGGAAGTGAGTTTCGGTTTTCCGTTCTGCCTGCTCGCACCGACCGCAGACTCTCTGAAAGACCTGCGAAAACCGACGATCTTCGTCATCGCATTTAAAATGATATTTCTTAGAGTTTAGCAGACAAATCGGTTTTTGTCAACTGTTTTTGATCGGTTTTATTGAAATCTCACGTGCTCGCCCGTCTCTTCGTACTTTGCCCATTCGCACACGTTGACCGCATGATCGCCGATACGTTCGAAATATTTGGCGATCATCATCAGAACCAGCGCGTCGTCCGCCGCGCCCGCGTCCTTGGTCATCGCCGCGATAAGCTCCTTTTTCACGTCCTCGAAAAGGGCGTCCAGCTTGTCGTCCACCTTAGCGGTGGCGTCGGCGAGCTTTTCATCGGAAAAGATAAAGCTGTCCACGCTGTTTTTCACCATATCCTTGGCGATAAGCCCCATGGTCTTCAGCCGTCCGGTATCGATCCGCGCCGCGAAATCTTCGTGCTGTGCAAGCAGTTCCCCTATATCCCCCGCCTGATCGCCGAT
>CALVXL010000168.1 GCA_944369635.1 uncultured Clostridia bacterium | reverse complement strand
TCTTTTCCACACACATCACTTCCGATCTGATGCGGGTCGCCGACGACGCGGTGTATATTTCCGACGGGCGGATATTGAAAGATGCTCCGCTCAAAGTTCTTCTCGGCGAATACGAAAAGGTCACGTTTCCTTCCGAAGGCGCGGCGAAAGACTGTGGCGCGGAAGTCATCGGGCTGAAGGCGGTGCGCGACGGCACGGAAGGGCTGATCGCGCGCGGCGCGAAGGTTTCGGGCGCGCTTCGGCGCGAAGACGCCGACCTCGACGCCGTGATGATTCATCTCGAAGCGCAAAAACAAGGGGGACATCATGCTGAAACTCATTAAAAAAGAATTCGCGCTCACGCTGCACCCGACGAACGTCGTGTTTTTGTTTTTCGCGGCGTTCGTGTTCATTCCGAATTATCCTTATGAGGTAATGTTTTTCTTCTCCTCGCTCTCCGCGTATTTCGCCTGCCTTGCGGGGCGGGAAAACGGGGATTTGTTTTTCACCTGCTCCCTGCCCGTAAAGAAAAAGGACGTCGCGTACGCCCGCGTGCTGTTCTTTGTGATTTTACAGATCGCGCTCGTCCTGCTGTGCGCCCTGCTTTCCGCCGTCAAGTCGGCGCTCGTCGATTTGCCCAACGCCGCGGGAACGGAAGCCAACGCCGTCCTCTGCGCCAATGGGCTCGTCATGCTGGGGATATTCAACGCGGTGTTTTTCCCCGCGTATTTCGCAAGACCCGAAAAGATAGGCAAGCCTTTCGTCGTCGGCGCGGCGGCGGAATTTGTCCTCGTCGCGCTCGCCGTAACGGCGTGTTTCGCCGTCCCGTTCGTGCGCGACGTGCTCGATACGCCCGACCCCGCGCACTTCGGGGCGAAGCTTGTCTATCTCGCCGTCGCCGCCGTCGTCTATGCCGCGCTCACGGCGTTTTCGGCGGCGCGCTCCGCCTCGAACTTTGAAAAGACCGATTTATAAGCGGACTTATCGCAAGCGAGGGCAAAAGCGCGAAATCGTTTTTTCGTTTTAAAGCCGCGCGGGGCGTTTTGAAAAACGCCCCGCGCGCGGAAGCGCCCGCCGAGACGGCGGGCGCATATTTTTACGGTTTGATGACGCATTCGCCCGTTTTGGCATCCTGAAAGAGCATCCAGAATCCGTCGCCTTTCATTTCGAAAATCGAAAGGGGAATAAAGGTGCAGTATCCCGCAAGTTCTTTGGGCGGATAGGGCGAATATTTGGCGGGCACGCCGTAACATATGTATTTGGGCTGTTTTTTCTCCCGCACAATCCCCACGAGGTAATAATTGCTTTTATAATCGATCTTTACCCAGCTGCTGTCGGGTATGGTCGCTTTCAGGCAGTCTTCTTCGGGGTATTCGGCAAAAATGCGGTCGAGCTCGTCTTTCACGCTTGCGAAATAATCTCCTTCGAAGCTTTTGCCGAAAGCAGCGTGGAAATCATTTTCGCTCCCCGACGTTTCTTCTTTTTTTCCGCCGCTTTCATCTTTGCTTTCAAAACCAGCAGTGTCATCGAGTTGATATACGCTTTGTTCATCTTCTTTTTCTTCCTTTATTTTCAGCGCGGAAACGTCCGCGTCTTCGCTCAAATAGTAGTTTTCCGTGGCGACGGCGGTGTCGTCGTAATCGGGCGGCGCAATGCTTTCAACTATCTCCGCTTGCGGCGCGGCGGGTTGCGGCGCGAACGAAACCGTTTCTTCCGTGTCCGTGACGTTTTGTTTCTCCTTCTCCGCAGTTTCCGCAGCAGATTGCGGCGCCTGCGCCTGTAAGTACTTTTCATGTAAAAACTCCGTCAATCGCTCTTTTTCAAAAGGCATTTCGCCTGCGCCCAAGGCAACGGGGATGATCGTTTCTCCGATATATGCGATCATGCATACGAATCCGCCGTTTCTGATATCTTCCGCGTACCGCTTGGAAAAGGAAAAGGGGGATATGCCCAGCTCTTCCGCGAACATCTTTCCGTCGGGAAAGAGCAGCGCCGCAAAATAGCCGCCCTCGGTGACCGCCGCGAAATTGATCAGCGAAAGATTGATTTCCACGTCGCCGTCCTGTTCCGCTCTCGCCACGCCGCTCACCGCCCGTCCGTTGACCGAAAAACCGGGCGTAAGTTCTTTCAATACCAGAAATTTTTTTGCGTAAGCCATAATTTCTCCCCGAAAAATCTCACCTTAATTTAATTTCAGTATATGTTCTATAATAATATATATGATAATGCCCTTAAAAAAATCGCAGAAGAAACGTAATTTTGTCGAAAAAAGAAAAAAGCGCGCGGCGGCATTTTATTTTTCCGCCACTTTGAGAAAAAAACTTTACATTTGACATTTTCCGTGCTATAATGCAAACTGAGAAACGATAGGATATCGGGCGGAAGGATGCCCGAAAAGTTCCCGTTTCGCCGACTTTTTGTGTTTTTAGGTATAAAATAAGCTTTTAAGGGTATAAAAAAGGAAACAAAAAAAGTCGCGGATTAAACCGTCAGAAAAAAATTTTTATAGAGGAGAAAGATTATGACAAGCAACAAAAAAGTATTGGCATTTATCGAAGAGACCAAGGCTTTGTGCGATCCCAAAGAAGTCGTTTGGGTAGACGGAAGCGAATCGCAGCTGGAAGCTTTCAGAAAGC
>CALVXL010000167.1 GCA_944369635.1 uncultured Clostridia bacterium | reverse complement strand
CCGAAAAACTCGTCAAAATAAAAAGGCTTTTCGAACAACGTTTCCTTATTGCGATTGAGATCTTCCACAAAATGTGCGATACCGCCTTCGTAACAGAAAGTATCTTTTTTCTCCTGTCCCGCGCGCTTGTCCTCCAGAATAATTTTCAGACCCTTATTGAGGTAAGCAAGTTCGCGAAGCCGCGTTTTGATGGTATCGTAATTGAACACGATGCTTTCAAAAATTTCGTCATCGGGCAAAAACGTCACTTTCGTGCCGGTAATATCCGCTTCCCCGATAACTTTGAGCGGCGCTTGCGGGATGCCCCTGTTATAAACCTGTTTAAAGTGCTTTCCGTCCTGAAAAACTTCCACTTCCAGCCATTCGGAAAGCGCGTTGACGACCGAAAGGCCGACGCCGTGCAGACCGCCGGAAATCTTGTATCCGCCGCCGCCGAACTTACCGCCGGCGTGCAACTTCGTCAGAACAACTTCCACCGCGGAAACCTTTTCGGTATGGTGCATTGCCGTAGGGATTCCCCTGCCGTTGTCCTGTACCGTACACGAACCGTCGGGATTGATAGTGACCGTAATCGTATCGCAATAACCGCTCAACGCCTCGTCGATAGAATTATCCACGATCTCCTGCACCAGATGATGAAGCCCGCGCATATCCGTCGAGCCGATATACATACCCGGACGTTTTCTGACGGGATCAAGCCCTTCGAGGACCTGAATCTGCTGCTCGCCGTAACTTTGTTCCACCTTTTTTCTTTCTTCCATGCAAAGCTCCGATTTTTTGTAAATTTTATGTAAATATTATAACATATTTTTATGGTTTTGAAAAGCGTTTTTCGCACCTTAAAACTATTTATAGTTTTAAAGGAAAAATTTTTTGTTTTTCTGCCTGAATTTTAATCTTTACCGCTTTTTGTATAAACGCGCAAATTGTGCGCATACTGCAAAAAGGAGGAAAAACATGATGAGATGTAAAAATTGCGGTTCGGACAGCGAAGATACGATGGTCTGTCCCAACTGCGGTGCGGACATCTGCGCGAACTGCGCGCAGGCAACGGACAGAATTTGCCCTTATTGCTATTCCACTTTGGAATATAAAGCTTAAAAAAGACGGAGATCTTCCCCCGTCTTTTTTTACGTCCGATTTTCCCTTTAAAAACATGCGGCGCGGCGATATCCTCCTCTTTAAGCGAAGCGCTTATCGCCCAAATAATCGTATCGGCCGCCGCCTTTTCCTTCCGTTTTATAAAGACAATTACCCAATTGCGGGAAAATATTACTCCCGATGTGTACATTGCATAAATATTCAAACCGATTTTTATTAAATTGTCAGTTTTTATTATATATAATGATTATTTTTTGTTTTACTATATGCATTATTTATGAATTTTTTTAATTTTTTTGTATTTTTATGCATTAAAATGCTTGACATTGCAATAGAATGAGAGTAGAATGTCAGTATAAAAAAAAGGAGATACATAAAATGAAAAAACTCGCGAAACTTCTGATTCCCTTAACACTCGCCGTTTGCATCGCTTTCGGAGCGGCTGGCTGCAACGGCAACGACCAGAGCGGTTCCATAGACGATCTTAAATCGGAGATCGCCGCGCTGGAAGACCAGCTCGCCGCGCTCGAAGAGTCGCTGGGCGAAAAAATCGACGGACTCGACAAGAACCCCGAAACGCCGGCAGAAAACGCTCTTGCGGCAGATTACGGCGCCGAATGCTATGAAAAACTGCAATACATAGACAGCGTAATCAGCGAGCGCGACTGCATGAACGGCGAAAATTTCAAACTGGCGCAAAATTACATCAGCTGGACACTTCTCTCCGCCGGTTACTCCGAAGACGATATCGTTTACGAACCCTTCACCTTTACAAAATATGTAAACACCGCGTCCGCCACCATCGACGAGCAGCTTTCCGCCGCAAAATCGTATACGACTGACGGCAAAAAATATTCCCGCAGCGGCTGGAGTTACGTGGAAGACGAAGCGGGCACTTACGTAAAAGCCGAGATCACGAGCGAAAACATCGTGGTAACGAAACAAGGCTCGTCCGACAAGCAGATCATCGTGGGCGCACACTATGACGGAGACGGCACGGGCGACAACGGTTCGGGCATCGCTCTGGCGCTGACGACGGCGGAAAAGCTCTTCCCCGTGGACACGACGTTCACCATCGTATTCGTATTTTTCAGCGCTGAAGAAATCGGACTGTACGGCTCCTCCGCTTACGCAGACTCCATGACCGATGCGGAAGTTGCCAACACCCTTTACATGATCAACATCGACTCCGTGGTATGCGGCGACTATTGCTATCTTTACGGCGGCGTACAGAACAACGAAACCAAAACCGTAGAAAAGACCGAAGCTTACGACAATGCAATGGCCGTGGCGCAAGAACTGGGACTTTCCTTCAAATCCAATCCTTGGACGTGGGATAATCTTTCCCCGTACGATCAGGAAGACGGCGCCGAAAACCCCTCCTATGCCGCGCCTTCCACGGGCGATTGGAGCGACCACGTAGGCTTTAAGGAAAAAGGCATTCCCTATCTCTACTTTGAAGCGACCAACTGGGAAATACCCGATTACACGGGATACGGCGAAACCTACCTCATCGGCATGCTGATGAACACGCAAAACGATTATCTCGAATACATCGAAAAATACTTCCCCGGTCGTCCGCTGGCACACCTGACGCAGTTCTCCGCACTGCTGAACGCGCTGGTAACGCAGACCGAATGGCCTTACTGAAATAAAGAGGCAAACAAAAAGACGTCGGATATCCGGCGTCTTTTTGTTTGCTTTTTATTTTCTTTATTCGTTTTTTTCAGCGTCGTTTGTTGCCTTTAAGCCGACGGTTTCCTCTTCCCCGTCTTTTTCCTCTTCTGCGGGAAGATCGGCAAGCATCCTTTTGATGAGCGATTCTTCAAAAATCCTTAACCCTTCCACGGGAACGGTATCGAGCTTTTCCTCCGCGTGAGTCAGAAATTTACGTGCCTGCGCGTAATCTTTCAGCACATACAGCACATAAGAAGATTTGATACGCAAAACCGTAACGTCGTTGACATTGTTGAGATATCGTTCGTTGTCCTCGACAAGATTATCCGCTTCCGCTTCGTCAAACGCAAAGGTACAGGCGTTGTATAAAAGATTTGCGCGCACATAAGGACGGTAAGATTTCGGCATGTTGTTGAGCATACATTCCAGCCGTGCGGAAACGTCCTTCGCCTTTTCGTAATCTTCTTTATCGAGGTAATACACATAACGCGCGTCGAGAAGCAAAAGATAATTCAAATCGTCTTCGGGAAGCTGCGGCACATCTATATAATACCTTTCTTCGATATCCCGAGGGCGTTTTCCTTCCGTAAGCAACGCATGAACGCACAAAAGCGAAAGCATGACTTTTTCGGAATCGTCACCGCGCTTGACGCCCAGTGCCACAGCCGCATCGTTCTTGATTCCGTCAGAACTCATCGGCAAACCGTTGCCTAATACAAAATACACCGATACGGGAAGCATGATCGCCCAGATCGCATACAGCCAGAACGGAAGAAAACTCGTCAAAAACAACGGCACCAGGGAAACTATCAGCAAAACGATATTGCCGATCAGTCCGCCGCGCGTCATTTTAACAAATCTTTCGCCGAGATTTTCGGTATTCTCCGGCACCATTTCCGTCGAACCCAATTCGTCGGAAAATCCCGTAAAATCCAGGCGTATTTTTCCTTTTTCCTTTCTGAACAGCAAAAACGCCACACGCATGGATATGAAGCGGAATTTGTTCTTCTTTCCCGCTCGGATATGCCCCCATTCGTGCACAAGGGTGTTGACGAGAGCCCACACCACCGCGCCGATCAGGCAATATAAAATATAGCTCCAGATATCCCCGCCGTATGCGTCGTTTCCCACAAGCGTTACCGCCAGAATACCGGCAAGCGTTGCCGCAAGAAGTATAATGTTATTGATAATGTTCGTTCTTCTGTTCATGCTTTTTCCTTGAAACGGCTCAGCGCGTAACCTTCGAGATTATCGCTTTCGCTGACCGTGATTTCCTCCAAACCGAGTTTATCCATTATTGCCAGAAGCAATACGCTGCCCCCGGCGATAACTTCCGCCCTGCCGCTTTGCAGACCTTTTAGCCTCTTGCGTTCTTCGACGGACATCGAAAGCAGTTTTTCGCTCAGCGCTTTCAACCTTACGACATCCATTTTATATCCGTTGATCTTTTCCGGATCGTACGGATCGAGCGCGAGATCGATGGCCGCAAGGCTGGTCGCCGTGCCGCCGATCCCGTAAAATTCCGCATACGGAACGTCGGGATATTCCTTCACCGCTTCCGCGCATGTCGTTTTCAGCTTGTCCGCATCCTGACCGCAGATGTCGGCAAGCCGAACCACCCCCATGTCGAGCGAATAGCCGTATATTCTCTTTCCGCCGCGCGAAACGCTGATCTCGCTGCTCGCGCCGCCGATATCGATAATACCGCCGTCTTTGCCGTTCAGCGCGCCGATAAGCCCCAGCGCGGCCTCTTCCTCTCCCGATACGATTTCCACGGGAACCGACAGCTTTTCTTTGATTTCTATGCCGAATGCCGCACCGTTTGCGGCGCGGCGCATCGCCGCCGTACCGAAAGCGCAGATATATTCCGCACCATCCGACAAAAGCTTGTCCCTCAGCGCGGCGATCGCCGCAACCGTGCGGATCTTTGCAGCGTCGCACAAAATACCGCTTGCATTGAGATTTTCGCCGAGTCGGGTGATGATAACTTCTTTTTTCAGCGTGACGCCCTCCCGCCACAGCATGGAGCGGACGGAATTGGAGCCGATGTCTATAACGCCGTACAGCATGATCACCCCAGATCTACGTCGTCGACGTAACGATAACCGAGCTCACGCGCGCGTTGTTCGATCCACCAGCGCGTCTGCCGTATCTCGATGAGATCGCCGCCTTCTTCGATTAATTGTTCGTATTTTGCGATAGCGGCGTCCAGCTCTTTTTTCTTCGCGCTTTCCATGCTGATGGAGATCAGCTGGAAGATCATCACGCTGATGAGCACGACGAGCAAGATCACTCCCGTCGCCGTCGCCGCCGCGACTATTCTTTTGAATTTGTTTTCGTTCATTAAAATATTTTTCCTTTATTCCCTTCAGTTTATTGTACACTTTTTCCGCAGGTTTTGCAAGTATTATCGCAAAACTTTTCTCTCCGAGCAGCATTCCGAGAAAAACAGCGGCGATCATATACGCCCGAAGCGAGGGAAAATCGTAAAAATGAGCAAAAACAACATACAAAACCGCGAGCAACGAAAATGTCAAGATATCGAGGGCGGCGAGAAAATACCTGTTTTTCCAAAAAGCGGCGAAAGACGCGAGAAAAACGTGCAGCACGCCGCCCGCAATGCCGAACGCCAAAGCCCCCGTGAAAACGTAAAACTGCCCCGAACTTACGAACATTTTATTTGAAGAACCGTTTGATAAAAGGCGCTTTTTTCGCGTCGTATTTTACGGAATCGAATTTTCCGTCCGCCGTCAACACGCCGTTGCCTTTGTTATAGGCGGTGATCTTGATCCCCTCCCCGCCGATCAGCACCTTATCGCCGCCGACGGTCAGTTTCAATTCCTTATCGGAAAAAGAATCCACCGAGTCCACGCCGCTCATCGTAAGCCTCTTGCGGTTTTCCAGCGTGAGTTTCTGTTCGTTTGCCGTTTCCTGCATATTCCGTACCTCCATATATAAAACTATATGCCCGAACATTTTTGAAAATGCCGTAACGAAAAACATTTCAGGAATACGCGCTGCGAAAAAAATACCCGCACTATCAAAAAAACGCCCGCAGGCGTTTTTTTCGTTTGATTGAGTTTTACGAGTCGAGTTTCATGTCTCCGTACTTAATCCAGCCTTTTTTGCGGAAAAGTTCCGTCACCCCGAGCCCGATGGCCGCGGGCAGAATAAAGAACAAAAGCGCGATGCCGAACCCCAGCAAAACGCCGTTCAGCCCCTGATTCATAGAAGAAGATATTGTGGAGAACACGCCGACGAGTCCGCTCGTGCCCATTCCGCCGCCCGTCGCGTCGCAATAAAGGCAAAACACGCAGGTGGATAACGGTCCGCAGATCGCGCTGGAAATAATCTGCGGCACCATGATGACGGGCTTTTTCATGATATTGGGAATTTGCAGCATGCTCGTTCCGATCCCTTGCGAAATGAGCCCGCCGACGCCGTTTTCCCTGAAAGAAGAAACGGCAAAGCCGACCATATGGCAAGCGCAGCCGACCGCCGCCGCACCGCCCGCAAGCAACATGGCGTTGACCTGTTCCGCAGTTGCCGTGCCACCCGTAAGAACGGGAGACGCTACCGCCACCCAGATCGCCGCGCTGGAAGTGGGCATGGTAAGAAGAATACCCATGATCACGGAAATTACGATGCCCATGACAAAAGGCGTCGCGTTGGTTGCTATGGCGATGAGCACGCCCAACTGATTGATTACCCAGATAAAAGGATATGCGACGTAGATCGCCCCCATGGCGAGCACCATCATGCCGAGCGGTACGAGAATAATATCGAGTTTTGTCTTACCCACATAGAGCGAAGCGATTTCAACGGTAAACATCGTAACCACGTAGCTGCCGATGGGGTTGCCGGGCGCGCCAAATTTTATATAAGAAGCATTGCTCCCGTTAACTTCAAAAATAACCGATAAATTTCCCTGTAAAATTTCCAAAGCAAACGCGCCTACAAACCCCGCGACCGCCGCGGAAAACACGATGAGTTTGTTCTTTCCGAGCGCGTGCGCTATGCCTACGCCTATTCCCACGCCCATCAGCGACTTTGCAATATTCGCC
>CALVXL010000166.1 GCA_944369635.1 uncultured Clostridia bacterium | reverse complement strand
CCTATGCTTACGTGCTTTCATCGGCGCGCGCGGCAAAGCTGATGCAGGGGAAGCGCGTGGTGTTTCATCCCGCTTCGCAAGGCAAAATGGAACGGGAAAAGGCGGTGTCGCTCACGGAGGAACGGCTGCGCATTCTCAGGGATAAAATATACGAAAACGGGCTGGAAGATATGATCTACTGTCCCGAAACCATGGGCAAAAAACGGCAGATCGGCACGGCGGAGGAGATCGTGCGGTTTTGCAAGATCGATAAAATCTACACGCCCTGCGTGGATTTCGGACATATCAACGCGCGCGAAGGCGGCGCGCTGAAGAGCAAGGAAGATTTCGTTTCGCTTTTATCTTCCATGATAGACGGGCTGGGGTATGAGCGCATGAAACATTTCCACGTCCACTTTTCCAAAATCGAATACGGCGCGGGCGGCGAAATCAGACATCTCACCTTCGAGGACGAAAAATACGGCCCGCGTTACGAGGATTTTGTGGACGCGGTCAAAATGTTGCGCTTAGAACCCTTCGTCATCTGCGAATCGGCGGGAACGCAGGCGCAAGACGCATTAAAAATGAAAGTTTACTACGAGAAAAATTGACAAAGCGATTAATTTTTGGTAAACTGGAAGATAAGGGGAAAATTTCACGGGCGGAAGAAGAGGCACAAACATGGATAAATCTTTTAAATTGAAATCAGGCGAAGCGTTGCTTTTGACCGACGAAAGCGAAAGACGGTATTTTATCGATTTCGACAGCAGTTTCGGCTACGTGCTGATCACGGCGGAAGAACGCGTGTTTTATACCGACAAGCGCTATCTTTCAGCGGCGAAGGATAAACTTGCAAACTGGACGGTGGAACAGTTCACGGGGCTGGACGCCATTGCCGAGCGCATCAGGCGCGCCGGCGCGAAGAGCGTGCTCATCGATTATTCGGTGACGACGCTTGAGGAATACAATAAGCTTAAAAAGATGAAGTTCCGTTTCAAGGACGCGGGGCGCCGGCTGGAAAGCCTGTTCGCCGTCAAGTCGAAAACGGAGATCGAGCGCATTGCCAAAGCGTGTTCCATTGCGGAAAAGGCGTTCTATTCGACGCTTCGTTACGTGGAAGAGGGCATGACGGAAAAGGCGCTTGCCAATATTCTGGAGGACAACATGCACCGCTACGGCGCGGACAAGGTCAGCTTTGAAACCATCGTCGCGTTCGGGGAAAACAGTGCGGTGCCGCACCATAAGACGGGCAACACAAAACTCAGAAAGGATATGCCCGTTCTCATCGATTTCGGTTGCGTGTACGAAGGGTACTGTTCGGACTGCACGCGTACGTTCTTCTTCGGCGAACCCGACGACGCGTTCGTGGACGCGTATGCGGCGGTGCTGGAAGCCAACAAAAAGGCAGAGGCGGAAATCCGCACGGGTATGGGTTTTGCCGCGGCGGACAAGATCGCGCGCGACGTGTTGGCGCAACACGGTATGGCGGAAGCGTTCACGCATTCTCTGGGACACGGGATCGGCGTAAAGATCCACGAATATCCTTACATCAGTCCCAAAGGCGGCACGGCGAAACTGAAGAGCGGCATGGTGTTTTCCATCGAACCAGGCGTATATTACGATAAGAAATTCGGTATCCGCATCGAGGACACCGTAGTGCTCAAAGGCGGCGTGAAGCGGCTTTTTAAAGACGAAAAGAATTTAATTTTGATAAATTAAGGAGAATATTATTTATGATTACGGCAGGCGATTTCAGAAAAGGCGTTACTTTCGAGTATGAAAACGGGATTTTCACCATCGTGGAGTTCCAGCACGTAAAACCCGGTAAAGGCGCGGCGTTCGTCCGTACCAAGATGAAGAACGTCGTTACGGGCGCGGTTTTGGAAAAGACGTGGAACCCCACCGAAAAGGTGCAGGAAGCCCACATCGAAACCAAATTTATGACCTATTCCTATACCGACGGCGAACTTTATTACTTCATGGACGACGAGTTCAACCTCACCCCGCTCAACTACGATCAGGTGGAGGACGCGTTACAGTATATCAAGGAAAACGACAGAGTTACCGTCAAGTCCTATAAGGGCGTGCCGTTCTCGGTGGAATGCGAAAACTTCGTCGTACTGCGCGTCGTTCAGGCGGATCCGTCCGTCAAGGGCAACACCGCGACCAACGCCACCAAGGACGCCGTGTTGGAAACGGGCGCAAAGATTCAAGTCCCGATGTTCGTCAACGAGGGCGAGCTGATCCGTATCGATACGCGTACGGGCGAATATATGGAAAGAGTCAAGGGCTGAGCCCTTTCGGAACATTCCGCTTTTGCCTTACGGCGAAGGCGGTTGTTCATTTTTAGAAGGAGAGCCGAATCGCCGTAAGTGAGCGGCAAGCCGCGCACGGCGAAGGCGGTTGTTCATTTTTGAAGCTTTTCGGAGTTTTTTATTGCCCGTTGCGGCGGAAAAAGCAAGAAAAATTCGGGAAAAAGCGTTTTAAGGAGCGCTAAAAGAGTTGAAAACGGTTCTGATCACAGGGGGCGCGAAAGGGATCGGCAGGGCGTGCGCCGTCCTTTTTGCCGAAAAGGGTTATCGCGTCTTTATCGATTACAATACTTCCGAAAAGGAAGCGCTCGCGCTTGCAAAATCGCTCTCTGCGCGGGGGCTTTGCGCTTACGCTTTGCAGGCGGACGTTTCGCGCGCGGCGGACGTGGAACGGCTGTTTTCTCAAATCGAGGAGCGTTGTAAGGGCGTGGATATCCTCGTCAACAACGCGGGCGTAAGCCTTATCAAAACGCTCGATCAGACCGAAGAGGACGAATGGGATAAAATTTTTTCCGTCAACGTAAAAAGCGCATACCTGACTTGCAAACGCGCGCTCCCGCATATGATTTCCGTAAAGGCGGGCAGTATCGTCAATATTTCTTCCATGTGGGGCGTGGCGGGCGCTTCGTGCGAAGTGGCGTATTCCGCCTCGAAGTCGGCGCTCGTGGGATTCACCAAGGCTCTTTCCAAGGAAGTCGGGCTTTCAGGGATCCGCGTCAACGCCGTATGTCCGGGCGTCATCGAAACGGATATGAACCGTTCGCTCGGCGAGGAAACGCTGCGCGAATTAAAGGAATGCGCGTCGCTTAACCGTCTCGGCAGTGCGGAAGAAGTCGCTTCGGCGGTTTATTATCTTGCGGCAGAGGCCTCGTTCGTCACGGGGCAGGCGCTCGGCGTAGACGGCGGGTTTTTATGAGAAAGTTAAGAAAGGATGCCGAACGCGCGCCCGTTTCCAACATCGTCATAATATTATTGCTGGTCGTCGGGTTCGCTTCCTTTCCGATCAAGGATACCATCGGATTTTTCGGGCTGGAATACACGGGGGCCAACCGCTATCTTTTTACCGCGGCGTTCCGCCTGCTTTTTCTGGCGGTGATGGTGTATTTTCTCTTTACCTATCGCTTTCAGAAATCGCTGAACTTTCGTTTCAGGCGTTTTTATGAGGTAATCCCGTGCTATCTCGTTGTGATCAACAACTTTCCCATCGTCGCTTTGGCAACGGGGCAGGCGCAGGTGAATGCGTCCGCGGGAATGTGGGCGCTTTATCTTTTGCAAACGCTTTGTATCACCGCGTTTGAAGAAGTCGCTTTCCGCGGCATCATTTTTCCGCTGTGTTATCTGAAACTTAAAAAACATAAGCGCGCGGTGTTCTGGGCGGTGGCGCTTTCGAGCGCGCTGTTCGGCGCGGTGCATCTCGTCAACCTGCTGGGCGGCGCGGGGCTTGCGCCCACGCTTTTGCAGGTCGGTTACAGCTTTCTGATCGGCGCGATGTGCGCCGTGGCCATGTTGCTGAGTGAAAGCTTGTTTGTGCCGATCTCCCTGCATTTTATCTTCAACGCGGGCGGGTTGCTCGTAGAAGAGCTGGGCAGCGGAAATATCCTCAATCTGCCTACTGTCATTTTGACCGTCGTCATCGGCGTTGCGGTCGGCACGTATCTGTTTTACGTGGCGTTCGGCGCGAAGAACGACAGCATGGAAAAGCTCATCGCATACGGGGAAGAAGCCGTTTCCGAAAACGCAGAAGCAAACGAAACCGCCGCGCAAAACGAAGGGAAAACGGAAGACGGTTTGCAAAGAGCACAGAAAAGCGGCGCAAAAAAGCCCGCAAAAGACGATTCTTCCGACGGCAACGGAGAGTAAACGGTAAAGAAAATATATTGCATAATTTATTAAGCCTGCGGCAAAAATTTTTTGCCGCAGGCTTTTCGATTTTTGCGCCCGCGAAATGCATATATGCGCGCGCATTTTTAACTTTGTAACTGTAAAAAGGCAGGTATAAATAAAACGAAAGGTTCTTGCCTTGACAAATTCCGTTTTGCCTGTTAAAATATAGCCGTTTGTTAAACAAGAAAGGAGAAAGGGAAATATGTTGACGTCAATTTGCGGAATCAACTGGGGCGACGAAGGCAAGGGCAGAATGGTCGATCTGCTTTCGTCGGATTACGATGTGGTCGTGCGGTATCAGGGCGGTAACAACGCGGGGCACACCGTCATCAACGAAAAGGGCAAATTCATTCTGAATCTGTTGCCGAGCGGGATTTTGCGCGACGGCGTGGTGAACGTCATGGGCAACGGAATGGTCGTCGATATCAAACACCTTTACGGGGAAATCGGCAAGCTGGAAGAAGCGGGTATCAGCATTTCTCCGAAAAATCTGAAAATCAGCTCCTCGGCGGTTATCTGCATGCCGTATAACGTGATGCAGGATTGTCTGGAAGAAGAGCGGCTCAAAGATAAAAAATACGGTTCCACAAAGCGCGGGATCGCGCCGATCTACGGCGATAAATACTTGAAAAAAGCCATCCGCATGGGCGAACTTTTTCATAAAGACCAATTAAAAGAGCGTCTGAAAGACATCGTGGAATGGAAAAATCTGACGATCAAGGGCGTTTACGGCGCCGAACCCGTCACGGTGGAAGCGATGATGGAATATCTCGAAGAATACGGCAACAAGTTCCTGCCGTACATCTGCGATACGGGCAAATATCTCGACGAAGCGGCAAAGAGCGGCAAAAAAATCATGTTCGAAGCGCAGCTCGGCGCGCTCCGCGACATCGACTTCGGTATCTATCCCTACACTTCCTCGTCCAACACCATCGCGGCATACGCGCCCATCGGCGCGGGCGTGCCCAATCATAAGCTGGATTTATCCATCGGCATTATGAAGGCGTACTCCACCTGCGTGGGCGAAGGTCCGTTCACGGCGGAATACTTCGGCGAAAAGGCGGAAGCGCTGAGAAAGGCGGGCGGCGAATACGGCGCGGCGACGGGCAGACCGAGAAGAGTGGGACCCTTCGACGTTCCCGCAAGCCGTTACGGCATCAGAATGCAGGGCGCGGACGAGATCGCGCTCACCAAGCTGGACGTTCTTTCCTTTTTAGACGAGATCGAAGTTTGCACGGCGTACGAGCTGGACGGCAAGGAAATCACCGACTTCCCGTTCTCGGCGGATCTCGAACGCTGCAAACCCGTGTTCACCAAGCTCAAAGGCTGGAACAAGGATATTTCCGATTGCAGAAAGGAAGAGGATTTGCCCAAAGAGGCGCTGGATTATATTCGCTTTATCGAAAAGGCGACGGGTTCTTATATCAAATACGTTTCCGTCGGGGCGAGCAGGGAACAGTACGTCGTTTTGGAAAGAAAATAATAACGTTTACCGTTTACGCCGCGCGGCTGTTTTCAGCCGCGCGGCGCCTTGCGGTAAAGCGAAAATCGAGGTTTTGTTTTTGATATGAAAAGAGGTTACGGAATTTTAATGCACGTATCGTCTTTGCCGAACCGCTACGGTATCGGCAGTTTCGGGGCGGAGTGCTTTCGGTTTATCGATTATCTTTCTCGCGCGGGCGCGAAATACTGGCAGGTGCTGCCGCTCAGTCAGACGGGGTTCGGCAATTCGCCCTATCAATCTCCCGCGGCGGGCAGTCTGAACCCGTATTTCATCTCCCTCGATACGCTCTGCGAAGAGGGGCTTTTGACGAAAGAAGAATGCGCCGCGCAGGAAACGCCGCTTTCTCTCGTCGATTACGGTAAGCTGTATTTCGAACGCTATCCGCTCCTCAGAAAGGCTTTTTCCCGTTTTAACAGACCTGCCGCCTTTGCGCGCTTTGTCAAAAGCGGCGCTTTTGCCGATTACGCGCTGTTCATGGCGATAAAGTCGGCAAGGAACGGCGCGTCTTTCGACGTGTGGGAACGCCCTCTCAAATTCCGCGACCCCGCCGCGTTGGCGCAGTTTGCCGCGGAAAACGAAGAGGAAATCCTCTTCTGGCAGTTTTTGCAGTACGAGGCGGCGGCGCAGTGGAAAAAGGTCAAGTCCTACGCGCGGGAAAAGGGGATTAAGATCATAGGGGACATCCCCATTTACACGGCTTACGATTCTTTGGAAGTGTGGCGCAATCCCGAACTTTTCAAGCTCGACGGGGAGCTGCGCGCCACGATGGTGGCGGGCGTGCCGCCCGATTATTTCAGCGAAAGCGGACAGCTTTGGGGCAATCCCGTGTTCGACTATGCGCGGCACGAGGCTGACGGTTTCCGTTGGTGGACGGAGCGCGTGAAAGCCGCCCTCGAAAATTACGATTATCTGCGTATCGACCATTTCCGCGGATTAGATCGCTATTACGAAATCCCCGCGGGCAGTCCCGACGCGAAAAACGGGCGTTGGGGGGACGTGCCGCACGATAAGCTGTTTGCCGCGCTGTTTGAAAAAGTCGACAAACGCCGTATCATTGCGGAAGATTTGGGCATTTTGGACGACGGCGTTTACGAACTCCTCGAAAAGACGGGTTTTCCCGGCATGAGCGTGCTTTCTTTCGCTTTCAACGGGGATAAGGCAAACAAATATCTTCCCGAAAATATCGAAAAAAATTCCGTCTGCTACACGGGCACGCACGACAACGACACCCTGCGTTCGCTTTTGGAACACATGAGCGCGTGGGATAAAAACAATTTCGTCGTCGGCGTGAAGAACAGCCTGCACGCTTTTCGACTCAATCGCAAAGCTGTGAGCGACGAAGACCTGGCGCGTGCGGTCGTGGAACTCGGGTTCGCGTGCAAGGCGGACGTGTTCGTGCTGCCCATGCAGGAC
>CALVXL010000165.1 GCA_944369635.1 uncultured Clostridia bacterium | reverse complement strand
ATATTTACGACGACACGCAATATATGAAGGAAATGGTTCTAAACGGCGCCGACCAGTGGCTGGAAGCTTTGCCGAATTTTGTAAAGGACGGGCAGGTGAATTACGAATTTGTCGGCTATGACGTCGTGAACGAAGCGGCAACGACCACGGGCGATCATATCGAACCGCCCAACGGCGGGTTGGCGTTCCTGTTTTATTCCGCTTATCGAATCAGCGGCGAGGAAAAATATCTCGACGGCGCGAAGGAAGTGCTCGATTATCTGCAGTATTATCAAAAAAATCCGAACTACGAAGCCCTTACCGATTATGCGCCTTATGTCGCTGCGATTCTGAACAGGGAATACGGTTGCGATTACGACGTAGGGAAATTTCTCGACTTTTTGTTCGAAGGCGATTCCGCATTCCGTTCCGGCTGGTGCGTTATGGACGGCTCATTCGGCAGCTATGCGGTGGACGGGCTCGTCGGGCAGAGCGGCGATTACGCTTTCGCCATGAACACGTTCCATCTCGCGTCGGTTTTGGCGTGCACCGTAAAATACGATACGCGCTATGCCGATATCGTGGGCAAATACCTGCTCAACGTAGTGAATAACGCAAAGGTGTTTTTCCCGCAGAACATACCGCTTTCCAATCAGTCGATGTCGTCGTATCTTCCCTTCGATTTCACGGGCAGCGTGTGTTATGAAGGATTCATAAACCAAGACGGCGGCTATGCGGCGGGCGACGCTGTGAAGGATTTTTCTCAACCGTGCGATCTGAGTTTGTACAGCTCCGTTTTTATCGGGATGCTCGGCGGTATCGTCAGCGAAACGAATGTCAGCGGTATTTTGAGATACGACCTCAACAAGACCGACAGCTACGGTTTTAACGACAACCCGACTTATCTTTATTATAATCCCTACGAGGAAGACATGGTGGTGGAATTTGCGGCGGAGGGTACGGAAAATTACGACCTCTTCGATTCCACGCAGGGAACGCTCATCGGCAGGAACTTAAGCGGAAACAGCCGCATCACCGTGCCGGCAAAGAGCGGGGTTGTGGTTACGGTTCTTCCCGCGTTTTCGGAATTTACCGAAGAGGGCACGAAGATTTACGTCGGCGGCAACGTCGTTTACGAATACCTTCCCGCGGTGAACGTAGGACTGCGATCCCGTCAGCAGCTCACATCTTCGTCCGTCATTCCCGTTTCCTTTGCGGCGGGCAAAAACGATAAAGTTGTGAAGATGAGGATTTCTTTCGGCGACATCGTGGTCTATGAAGGCGATCCGCTGGAAAATTTCTCTTATGATAAGTCCCTTTTGCCCGATACCGATTATACGCTCAAAATAGAGATTGAAACGGAAAGAGGGCTGAAAGATTACGTGACGAAACGCGTTGTGGCGTTCTGATAAATAAACAACCTGTAAAACAGAAAAGAGGATTAAAAAATGTTCAGAAAGTTTCTGGTTTTTTTGCTCGTACTCGTCATGGCGGCGGGCATGGGCGCTTGCGAAAAAAAAGACGATAAACCCGACGATACGGATAACGGGCACACTCCTTTGGAAGGTACGGTTTATACCGCGTCGGACATCAGGAATTTCGGCAGCGGTACTCCGGCAGGCGTCGCCAACTATAACGAGGCGGACGACACCGTCAGTATCTGGAATATCGATGCGAGCCTGGATAATTACGGCGGCATTCAGACTCCGAGCATGGAGCTGGACTTTTCCAAAGCCGTGATTTTCCAGATGGAAGTCGTCAGCTGTTATACGCAGTATATCGTAAAGCTTTCCGTCGCGGGAGAAAAGGAATATTACTACGTCTTGTCCGACGAGGGCACTACGGGACTTATTTCCGTCAACGTCGTGGATGCCATGCTGTGCGATAAATACCGCGAAAAGAACACCCAGCCCGACCCGGGATACGCCACCGGTTGGAAATACGACGGGCAGAAAAAGAACTGCACGTTCCACATTCTGGCAAAGGGACCCAGCGGAGAACAGCAGACGGCGGAAGTCGTTGTGAAGAGCATTGCGATTTACAACGATCAGGAGGCTGTTACGGGCGTAAGCATTTCGGGCGCGGAAAACCTCACCGCAAAAAAGGGCAGTGCGCCCGTGCAGCTTTCCGCCGAAATCGCGCCGCAGTCGGTCGAGGATAAGAGCATTCTTTGGTCGAGCGCGGACGAAACCGTCGCAACCGTCAGCGACAGCGGCCTGGTGAACTTCGTGGGCGTGGGCAGAACGGTCATTACCGCGACGTCGAAGATCGACCAGAGCAAGCAGGCGACTGCGGAAGTTCGGGTGCTCAGCGGATACGAAACGCAAAGCGATTTCAAAACGGCGCTTTCTTCCTTAGGGGAAAACGATACGGAAAAATTTACCGATCTGTTCTTAACGGAATGGGACGACATGTATGCGGAACTTTCCGTAACGCAAAAGTCCGCGCTGGAAATCGAATACGAAGAGGGCGAGCTCTATATCGAAAACTATTTCGACGGGGCGGATAACGCAATGCAAAGCGAGGCGGCTACTTCTACGGAGGGAAATTACGCCGTAACGAAAGCGCAGCTTTCCGGTGCAGACGGGGCAACGGTTTATACCCTTGCGAACGGAAAGGTGGAAAAGAGCGCTTACGACGGCGGCATAACTCTTCGCTATGCAGAGAAAAACGGCGCGTCTTACGAAAAGGCGGGCACGTACACGGAATACGTTATCGTCGAGTTCGCCGACGGGGCGGTAAAAAAGTTCCGCGCGGACGTGACTGCGGTCACCGCGGTGGAACGCTATGCGGCGGCGGATTTTGCCGACGCTTCGAAATGGACGATCCCCGACAGGAATAAGCAGGACGAAGATTCCGTGGTGCATGCGCTCAGCCCTGCGTCGGTGCAGATCGAAAACGGCGTTGCCGTCATCAAGCAGAATAAATATGCCGAAAGCGCGTTCTGTTTCGGCGGCATCGTGAGCAATGTTCTGAGCGCGCAGAAAGGCGATACGGTGCAGGTCGTTTTGGACGTTGCGGAACTGAACCGCAAGAGCGATTACGTCAAGACGATGTGGGAACTTAAAATCATATATTACGAAAACGGAAAGGCGGTCAGCGCCAACCCGTTTACGGTGGAGTCGGGCAACGAAGCGGGAAAATACACGATAAACTTTACCGCGCAGTACGCTTCTTTCCGTTTCTATCTGGTGGTGAACGGCAGCGACATCGGCGAGCAGTTCCCCGACGCGCAGATGAAGATCGGCTCCATGAAAATTCAGACGTTGGACAGGTAAGGAAAGTATGAAAAAACGGCAGATATTAAAAGCGGAGAACATCGTTCCGTATTTCAAAGGATTTGAAGTCATCGGCGCGTTCAACCCCGCCGTGGCGAAATGCGGCGGAAAAACCGTTATGCTGGTCAGGGTGGCGGAACGTCCAGTGCAGAAAGACGAAAACTATTTTCTCGTTCCCGAGTATGACGAAAGGAGCGGTCTGAATATCATCAGGCTGGATAAAAGCAGCGGAAAATACGATTTTTCCGATTGCCGCGTCGTGAAGAACAGTCATAAAAATTATCTTACTTCGCTTTCGTACTTTCTGATTGCGGAAAGCGAAGACGGATTGGATTTTCGCATCACCGACCGCCGCATCCTGCCCGAAGGTCCGGACGAGGAATACGGCATAGAGGATCCACGTATCACCGAGATCGACGGCGTGTATTATATCACATATTCGGCGATCAGCGACTGCGGGATCAATACAAAACTTATGGTTACTTCCGATTTTCAGACATTTGAGAGGAAGGGCGTGATCTTTTATGCGGACAATAAGGACGTAGTTATCTTTCCGCATAAAATCGGAGATAAGTATTATGCGCTGCACCGTCCCAGCACTTCGCAGTTTGCAAAACCGGATATGTGGATTGCGGAAAGTCCGGACCTCCGTCATTGGGGCGGATACCGCGTGTTGCTCCGTTCCGACGAGGACGGCAACGAGCGCGTGGGCGCGGGCGCCGTTCCCGTGCTGACGAAGGAAGGCTGGCTGGAAATTTTCCATGCGGCTGACGAGAACAATTGCTATAAACTCTATGCGATGATCATGAATAAGGACGATCCCGAAAAAATCGAGGCGCGCGGCACCGTTCCGCTCATCGAGGTCACGGAAGACTTTGAAAAGAACGGTTTTTTCAAAAACGTCGTGTTTACCTGCGGTATGATCGCCGAAGGGGAAAAAGTCAGGATTTATTACGGAACGTGCGATACGAATGTCGCTATGGCGGAATTGTCGCTCGGAGAAATTTACGAAAACGTAAGGTGATAAATATGAAAAAATTCGTTGTATTTTGTTTATCCGCCGTGTTTGCTTTTACCGCGTTTTCCTTCGCGGGGTGTCAAAACGGCGGCGGCGCGCTGAAAATCGCGCTCGATCTGGAAGATGAAGGCCGTTACGACGAGCTGTTTGATTACTTTACCGAAACGACGGGTACGGAAGTTTCCGCGACGTACGGACAGGACATCAGCAAGCTCATCGGCACGGCAAACGAGCCGGACATCATCAAGACCAGTACCGTAGATATCCTCGGCATGAAGGAATCCTTCCTGCCGCTCAACGACTATATCGAAAAAAGCGGTATGGATACGGGCGATTATATCGATTCGGTCATGCAGGCGCTTACCATAGACGGGAACGTTTACGCGTTGCCTACTTCCATCAATACGTCGCTCCTTTATTACAATAAGGATATGTTCGATGAATCGGCGGAGGAAATCCGCGCGACGTTAGGTCTTTCCGAAAACGAAAGCGTGTATCCGAACGACACCTGGACGTGGGAAGATTTCCGCAAAGCGGGTATCGCGCTCACGAAAACGGAAGGCGGCGCTTACACGCAGTTCGGTTGCGAAACGCAGATCAAGTGGTGGGGAGAATGGCTCGTCTATGTGAATCAGGCCGGCGGCAGTTTCTACGAAGCCGGTTCCGATAATAAGGTTTGCGCGCTCGATTCGCCCGAAGCGCTCGAGGCGACGGAATTTTTCGTGAAGAAGTCGATGGGCGACGAAACGGAAAAATTCGCGCCGAACGCCGTCGAGGCGGAGGGCGGGTTTTCTTTCCTTTCGAAGAAGGCCGCGATGATTTTAGGCGGACATACGGGGGATTGGTACAGCTATGACGCGCTGGGACTCAACTGGGACATTGCCGTTTTGCCCACGCCTGTCGACAACCCCGACGCGCGCGGCGGCGAAATTTCCGCCGATGCATTCGGCATATCCGTAAGGAGCAAAAAACCCGACGCCGCTTTTGAATTTTTAAAGCTCTGGGCAGGAGAGGAGGGCGCGCTTAAGATGTATTCCTATAACAAGATCGGCGCGCTCAAGAATATGCGCGAACTCATCGCGGCGCTTCCCGAAGAAGAGCAGAACGGGCGGGACATGGATGCGTTCTTTGCGGCGGTGGATAAAGCCGTCACGCTTCCCGCGGAACAGGACTTCAGCAAGGTATGCCGCGAGATCGCCATGTCCGAACTTTATAAACTGTTTATTACGGGCAGAGGAAGCGAGACGGACGTCTCCGCCGTGCTCGCACGCATTAAAACCAACGTCGACAATTATTATAAAAATCTTGCCGCGTGAACGGAGGAACGAAAATGCAGGGTACTTCCAAAAAGAAACTTTGGAAAAAAGATTATACGTATTTTCTTTTGTTTACGGGACTGGCGCTCGTCGGCTTTTTACTGTTTTATCTCTATCCCATAATCCGCACGCTTCTTTTGAGCTTTACGGATAAAACGATATTCGCTCTTTCTTACGATTTCAAGGGATTTGAAAACTATATTTACGCGCTTACGAAGGATACGCTCTTCTGGCAGTCCATAAAGCAATCTTTCATTTACGCGTTTTTCAGCGGAATTGCCGTGCTCATCACGTCGATGGTACTCGCCCTTCTCTTAAGTTCCAAAGTGCGCGGTATCGTTTTTTTCAAAACGGTGTATATGCTGCCCTTTATCATACCGAGTTTTGCGGTGGGCGCGGTGTATAAAAATCTCTTTAACCCGTACAACGGATTCGTCAACGAAATTCTGCGGCTCTTCGGTGTAAAGAATTTGCCGCTATGGTATGCGGGACCGGATACGGCGCTATTAACGATGATCATTATCAGCTCTTTCGGTTTCGGCGTGAAAATGCTGGTGTTCCTTGCGGCGATCCAAGGCGTTTCCAAAGAATATTACGAAGCCGCCATGGTGATGGGAGCGTCGAAATGGCGCAGGTTCGTTTCCATTACCTTGCCGCTCATTTCTCCGATGCTCTTTTTCAACGTCATACTCATCACCATCGACGGGCTTAAGTCATTCAACCTTGCGTTCGTGATGGGCAACGGCGACGGCTGGCCGTCGAATTCCACGTTGCTCTTCCCGATCTATATGTTCAAAACGGCGTTCAACTCGCCTTTCCGTTTGGGATATGCCTCCGCGATGGCGTATATTTTCTTCCTCATTATCCTCGCGCTTACGGGTATTCAGTTCCTGCTTTCGCGCTTCTATGTGGAAAAGGACGTGTCGTGACGGAGGTGCGTATGAAAAAATATTCTTTATACTCGAAAAAGGAAAAAGTCAATCTGTATTTCTGGCTGATATTTTTCTCCGTGGTCGCGTTGCTTCCGCTTTACTATCTTCTCATCACTTCTTTTAAGAGCCTGGAAGAAGCCACTACGACCGCGACCATGATACCGCATTCTTTCGAGCTTATCGAAAATATAAAATTCGTGCTCAACCACGAAGACTACAACGTGGTGCGCATGTTTTTCAACACCGTTCTGGTGTTCGTGCTGAAAGCCGCGGGAACGTGTATCACCTGTTCTTTTGCGGCGTACGGGTTTGCAAAATTCCGCTTTCCCGGAAAGAACGCGCTGTTTTTTGTCATGCTCGCCACGATGATGGTGCCCGGCGAACTGCTCGGCATTCCCATCTACGAATTCATGGTCAATACGGGGCTTAAAAACGTCTTTTATATTCCGCTTTGGGTTTCCTGCTGGTTCGGAACGGACGTGTTCATGATCTTCATGTTCAAACAGTTTTTCGAATCGCTTCCGATGGATTATCTCGAGGCGGCGCGCATCGACGGTTGCGGTGAATTCCGCGCGTTTTTCAAAATCGTCGTGCCGCTGAACGTGCCCGTATATACGACGGTCATCTTGCTGTATTTTATCGGTACGTATAACGACTTGTACGGCCCCGCGCTCTACGTTACGGAAAAGAAAGATTGGCTGATGGCGAACAGTATCAGTATTTTTGAAAATCTTTACAAAAGCGGGTCGAGTTCTTATATCGTACCTTGGAATTATGTGTCGGTCGCATGCATCATCGCCATGTTGCCGGTGGTATTGTTGTTCAGTTTCATGCAGAAACAATTTTTGGAAAGCGTTACGGGAACGGGGTTAAAAGGATGAAAGAAATCAAAAGCGAAAGGGTAAGACAGTTGCTCGAGACATACAGAAACCGCAAGACGGTATTGGAAACGGAAAAACTTTGTTTCTGCGGCGAATGCGTGCAGGGAAAAGACGTTTACAACGTCAGCAAGGAATTTGAAGTCGGCGGAGAAAAATATATTTTCGGCAGAGCGGAGGCGCGGGATTCCGAGCTTTCCGAAACCGTTTTGTTCCGCCGGGAAGAGGACGGTCGCTATCATGCAACGAATGTTAAAATCGAAATGCTGCAAGATCCCTGCGTTTCGGACGTCGGCGGTATCGTTCTCGGCGGCACGAAGGTGTTTGCTGGCGAAAACGGCAATATCGAATCGTGGCGCACCACCTTTTATAAAAACGCATTGACTTCGCCCGAAGCGTTTTTGCAGTCGCCGCCGAAGATGAAGGACGCGCGGGTGTTTGCGTATAAAAACGGCGTGCTGGTGTTTTCCCGCCCGCAGGGCGAACGCGGCGGTAAGGGTACCATCGGTTTTGTTCGCGCAACCAGCCTTGACGACGTGACGGAGGAGACGATCGCCTCCGCTCCGCTGCTCGAAGGCTTGTTCGACGAGGAGAGCTGGGGTGGCGTGAACGACGCTACGGAACTTGAAAACGGCAAAATCGGCGTGGTGGGGCACATCGCTTCGATGGAAGAAGGCGATATCCGCCATTATTACGGAATGACGTTCGTGCTCGATCCCGAAACCGCCGGATGGAGCGATCTGAAGATCATCTGCGAGCGGAAAGATTTTGCGGCGGGCGCGTATAAGCGCAAGGATCTCATAGACGTTGTATTCATGGGCGGGCTTGTCCGTAACAAGGACGGTACGGCAACCGTTTATACGGGGCTTTCGGATGCGGAAGCGCATAAGGCGGTTATAAAGGATCCGTTTGCGGAGGGCGTATGAAAAAATTACTCTGCATAGCGCTCGGCATCTGCCTTGCGGCGTGCGCGTTTGTCGGTTGCGAAGATAAATCGCTCCGATTTTCTTCCGACAATTCCGTGTTCGATATTGACGAGCTCAAGGAAGTTTCTTTTATAGAGAAAAACGATAAAGCCGTCGATTATATTTACGGGAATAACGTGACGACGGCGGATTACGCGATCGCGGGAAGCGCCGTTGTGTTTAAAGTGCAATATCTTGTAACATTGGACGAAGGTAAATACGAATTTACAGCGGTTTCCGATGCGGGAGAAGGTAAATTCGAGCTTACGGTGGCGGAAGGCCGCTCGTATAAAGTTGCAAACGGCAGTTTTGAAACGGGCGATCTTACGGGCTGGAAAGCCCTGACGGTATTCAAAGGCGAAACGGGTATGCAGGCGTTTACGCAAGTCGTCGGCAGGGAAGACGCGCTTACGGCGGACAACAAATATATGCTCGGATACGATTCTGCGGAAAAAACGGGCATTTTGCGATCGCAGGATTTCGTTGTCGGCGGTTCGGGGTATATCACTTACGAGCTCGGCGTAGCAAAGAACGGGCTTTTGTGTTATCTTTCCGTTCGGGACGCCGAAACGGACGAGGAACTCGCGAGGTTTGCAAATTCGGTTTATAACGAGAGCGCTGCCACGATTTACCGCGCCGATCTGAGGCGTTTTGCGGGTAGAAAAGTATTTATCGAGCTTTGCGATTACGGCGCGGGCGAAGATGATTACATTTTGTTCGACGAACTGAAAACCTTTTGGGAAACCGAACCCGCGGGGGAAACCGCCGTCGACATATTGCCGCAATTTACCGATCTGCCGACCAATCAGCTTTATAACGGCGATTTTTCGCAAGGACTCGACGGCTATACCGCTTTTGACTTTTCCGGTGCGGAAAAGCAGAACGTATTTCTGACGGAGGAAAATACGCTGAAAAGCAATGCGGGCGGCGACGCGGCGGAAGGGCTTTTGCGCTCCTCGCTGTTTGTCTTGGAAGGCAGCGGCGTGATCAGCATGGAGCTGGGCGCCGCACAGGGAGAAAAATTCGATAAAACGACATACGTGTCCGTAAAAGAGTATAAAACCAACCGCGAACTGTTCCGCTTTGCCAACGAAAAAAGCAACGGCAACGAAACGGTGAAATATTTTCTCGATTTGTCGGCGTATCTGGGGAAGATCTGTTATCTGGAAATTGTGGACAACGCCGGCGGCGCATGGGACGTGATTTACGTTTCGGACATCAGAACTTATTATGAAGAGAGACCCTCGTTTGATTTCGGTCAGGCGGGACAGAATCTGAATTATTAAAGGAGGAAAGATATGAGAAAGAAGTATGAATCTCCCGAACTTAAAAAGGTTTCGGTGGAAAGCGACGTGATTTTGTCGAGTCTGATCGACGACGATTACGTGGAAAACTGGCCGTGGGAGGGAGCATGGAAATGAAAACGATGAAGAGACGAATCGTAATCGTTTTGGCGACGGTATTTTGTTTTGCGATGGCGGCGTTCGGCATGAGCGCGGCATTTGCGGCGGAAGAAAGCTCCTTTGCGATGAAAAGCGGGGCGTCCGTTCGCACGAAATCTCCCGACGGCATACGCTTTACCGCGACGATGGCGGAAGAAGAAAAGGCGGAGGGAGTCAATATCGGGGCGCT
>CALVXL010000164.1 GCA_944369635.1 uncultured Clostridia bacterium | reverse complement strand
TGTGAGCAAGGCAATGAATGAATAGTTCGGCGCTTATCTTGAAGAAAATCCCGCTAAAGCCAAAGACGTTCTGATGAAATGCATCACCGCGCAGCGGGCAAGGGAGGCCGCGCGCCTTGCGAGAGAGAGCACGCGAAGGAAAGGAGCTCTCGAAAGCACCACTCTCCCGGGAAAACTTGCCGACTGTTCGGATAAAAATCCCGCATTCTGCGAAATATTCCTTGTCGAGGGCGATTCGGCAGGCGGCAGCGCCAAACAGGGACGCGACAGGCGTTTTCAGGCGATTCTGCCTTTGAGAGGTAAAATCTTAAACGTCGAGAAGGTGCGCGTGAACCGCGTTTTGGAAAACGAGGAGATCAAGAGCATGATCACCGCGTTCGGCGCGGGCATGCTGGACGATTTCGACGAAAGCAAACTTCGCTACGACCGTATCATCTGCATGACCGATGCCGATGTGGACGGCAGTCATATCCGCATTCTGCTTCTGACGTTTTTCTTCCGCTTTATGCGCCCGCTTATCGAACACGGGCACGTGTATATTGCTCAGCCGCCCCTTTACAAGGCGACCAAGGGCAAGACGGAAAAATATTTGTATTCCGATAAGGAACTGCAAGATTACCTTGCGGAAGCGGGGAAGTGCGATATCCAGCGTTACAAAGGTCTCGGAGAAATGAATCCCGAGCAGCTTTGGGAAACGACGATGAACCCCGAAACGCGTACCATGCTGAAAGTTACCATGGAGGACGCTGTGGAGGCCGATTCGATGTTCAACGTTTTAATGGGCGAAAAACCGGAACTGAGACGCGCGTTTATCGAACAGAACGCGAAACTCGTGACCGATCTCGACGTATAAAGCAAGCGGAGAAAATTTATGGCGAAAAAAGAAAACAGCGCGGAACTGACCGCGGCATTCAAAGATACGCTCGCAAAGAGCACAATCATCAATAAGGAAGTCGAAGAAGAACTCAAAAAATCGTTTATCGCCTACGCGATGGCGGTCAACGTTTCGAGGGCGATTCCCGACGTGCGCGACGGGCTGAAACCCGTGCACAGGCGTATTTTATACGCCATGCACGACATGGGGCTGTACAACGATAAAGGATATAAAAAATGCGCCAAGATCGTCGGTGAAGTGCTCGGTAAATTTCACCCGCACGGCGACAGCTCGGTTTACGACGCGTTGGTAAGGCTTGCGCAGGACTTTTCCATCAACTTTCCGCTCGTGGACGGGCACGGAAACTTCGGTTCGGTGGACGGCGATCCCGCGGCGGCTTACCGTTATACCGAAGCCCGTCTTTCCAAACTTTCGGCGGAAATGCTTCGCGATATCGAAAAGGAAACGGTGGACTTTTATCCCAACTTCGACGATACCGAAATGCAGCCCGTCGTGCTGCCTTCGCGTTTTCCGAATATCCTCGTCAACGGTTCGGACGGCATCGCCGTCGGTATGGCGACCAACATTCCGCCGCACAACCTTGCGGAGTGCGTGGACGGCTGTATCGCGCTTTTGGATAATCCCGAGCTGACTGTAGACGATCTCATGCAATATATTCCCGCGCCCGATTATCCTACGGGAGCGGTGCTGATGGGCAGGTCCGCCGTAAGGCAGGCATACAGAACGGGTAAAGGCGGCGTGGTGCTTCGCGCCAAAACCGATATCGAAGAATTTGCAAACGGCACGCGTGAACGCATCGTCGTGACGGAGCTTCCCTATCAGGTCAACAAAGCATTGCTGATCAAGAGCATTGCCGATCTCGTCAAAGATAAGCGCGTGGATGGCATCTCCGACGTTAAGGACGAGTCCGACCGCAGCGGTATGCGCATCGTCATCGATCTCAAAAAGGACGCGAACGCGCAGGTCGTTTTGAATACTTTGTATAAGCACACGAATCTGCAGGTCAAAAACGGTATCATTATGCTCGCGTTGGTGGACGGCGAACCGAAGATCCTCAACCTCAAAGAGGTGCTGGAACAGTACCTGATGCATCAGGAATCGGTCATTACCCGCCGCACCCGTTACGATCTTGCTAAGACCGAAGAGCGCGAACATATCGTCAAAGGCCTTGTCATCGCGCAGGCGAATGTCGATCGCGTGATCGAGATCATCAAGACGAGCAAGGACTCCAACGAGGCGATGGAAACCCTCATGAGCGAGTTCGAGCTCAGCGAAAAGCAGGCGAACGCCATTTTGGAAATGAAACTTCGCAGGCTGACCGCGCTGGAGGTGGACAAACTCAAGGAAGAACTTATCGAACTTGATCGGACGATTGCCGATTTAAAAGATATTTTGGCAAACGAATATCGCGTAAAGGAAATCGTGAAAGCCGATCTTATGAATATCCGCGAAAAATATCCTTCGCCGAGAAAGACGGAACTTTCCTACGACTACGGCGAAATCGACATCGCGGACCTCATCGAAAAGGAAGATATCGTCATCAGCATGACGCATTCGGGTTATATCAAGCGTCTGCCCGTTTCGGAATACCACACGCAACGGCGCGGGGGCAAGGGAATTACCGCGCACAAGCCTAAGGAAGAGGACTTCATCGAAAACATGTTCGTATCTTCCACGCACGACGATATTCTTTTCTTTACCAATAAGGGCAAAGTTTACAGCATAAAAGGATATGAAATTCCCGAAGCGCAGCGTACCGCGCGCGGCAGGGCGATTGTCAATCTCATTCAGCTCGGCGAGGGCGAAAAAGTGCAGGCGGTCGTACCGCGCAAAGAGGATGCGGAAGGTTATATCGCCATGGCGACAAAACGCGGGCTCATCAAAAAGACGGCGCTCAGCGAGTTTGCAAGTATCCGTAAAGTCGGCAAGATCGCCATCAGCATTGTGGAGGGCGACGAACTTATTTCCGTTCAGCTTACGAGCGGCGAAGACGAAATCATTATGGCTTCGCGTGAAGGCAAGTGTATCCGCTTCAGCGAAAAAGACGTTCGTCCGATGGGACGCGACACGCAGGGCGTACGCAGCATGAATCTCGACGGAGATGACAGATTGGTCGATATGGCGGTCATCAAACCCGATTGCGAAGTCATCACCATAACCGAAAACGGCTACGGCAAGCGTTCCGATATCGAAGATTACCGCTTACAGCAAAGAGCGGGCAAAGGTATCAAGGCGGGCGTGTTCAACGAAAAGACGGGAAAACTCGTTAACCTCAAGCTCGTGCATGAGGACGAAGACGTTATGATCATAGCGGACAGCGGCATCATTATCCGCATTGCCGCTAAGGATATTTCCAAGATCGGACGCGATACGCAGGGCGTTCGCGTAATGAAGCTGACGGAAGGTAAAGTCGCGGTGGTGGCGATCACGCCGCACGGCGAAGAAAAGGACGACGAAGAAGAAAGCGCCGAGGGCACAATTGACGAAAGCGGCGCAACGGTAGCGGACGGAGGAGCGGAAGATAACGTTGTATCCGATGAGTCCGATCCGCAGGAATGACGATAAGTAAATAAAACATACGAAAACGCCGCCCGCGCCGAAGAATGCGCGGGCGGCGTTATTTATTAAAATTCCGATATAAAAATTGTGCGCAGCCGAAACGGCTGCGCACGGAAATATTTTGTTTTTGATTCAAACAATTTCGGTTGACAAAGACTCAATCAGTCGGAAATCTTTACGATCGTGTCGTAAATTTTTTCATTGTTTTCGAGCCGAGACGCCATGTTTTTGAAAATTTCAGGCACTTCGGAATAAACGCCTTCGTCAAATTTCAGTTTTTTCAAGTTGCAGGCCTTGTTCGCGATGAGATTAATGCTGGAGGAAATGTAACCGTATCCCGTATTGATGGAGTGGATAACCAATTGTTTTTTTATGGCATTCGCAAAGGAGACGGTGGTGTTTTTTCCCGAAAGCCCCGTAACCGCCACGTGTGCGTTATATCCCGCAAGCAGGAACGCGCTTTTCGGGCTGATGTCGGAATCGGAGATATATACTACGCTTTTCGCCATTCTGCCGCCCGTAATGGAGGAAACTTCCTTTACCCAGTTATCCTTTTCGCCGAGGGTGTAGTAAATGCCGCAATTTTTTGCAACCTGCAGATTTTCTTCGTCCACGTCGATCAGAATGGGTACGGCCTGATAATAAATGAGCAGCTGGCTTAAAATATTGCCGAAGTTGTTTGCGCCGATGATAACGATATGATCGCCTTTCTGTATGTCAAGTTTATCGATGATGGAGAGAGAAAGGGAAATATGTTCGATAAAGAGCGCGTCATTATCGGATACGCTCTCCGGCAGGTAGTAAAGGTTTGAAGATTCCGTCGTGACGAAATTTCTTAAAAAGCCGTTGAAATTTTCGCCCGCGATCTGCATGTCGGAACATTTTCCGGGCTCGCCGTTGTTGCAGCTGAAACATTTTTTACAAGGGAGCGTAGGGGATATGTATACGCGCGTTCCCTGTTTCAAGTCGAACAGGTTTTGTCCCGGTTCGCTGACGATGCCTATACCGTAAGCGCCGGGTACGGTGTTTACGGGTTCGCCTTTGATAAAGTGAAGCGCGTCCGTCAGCGTGATCATCGCTTTT
>CALVXL010000163.1 GCA_944369635.1 uncultured Clostridia bacterium | reverse complement strand
GTTCCTCAAGCCTGGTTTTAAATAAATCGGAAGTAGCCATAAAAATATTTTTCCAAATTCATAAAATTATATTCAATTTGACTTTACGCAGTTTCGCTTTTATGTTAATATATAAACATATAAAAATATACACAGAAAAGCGAATCTGTTTATATTTTGTCATTTATGCATGCCGCTGGTATAGAAAAAGAGGAATTGCAAAGACTGTTAAAAGAATAAAAAAGGAGTATTTTTTTATGAAAGCTACGGGAATTGTAAGGCGTATCGACGAACTCGGCAGAGTCGTGATTCCGAAGGAACTCAGAAAGACTTTGCGGATTTGCGAAGGTACGCCCCTTGAAATCTATACCGAAAAAGATGCGCTCGTTCTGCGCAAATATTCGCCTATGGCGACGATGGAGGACGACGCAAAGGACTTTTTGGACACGCTTTCGGAAATGACTGAACGAAAATCCATGCTCACCGATTGCGAACGCGTTCTGTGCGTTTCTTCGCAGGAATTAAAACCCTGCTTGAATATGCCTGTCAGCGAGGAATTTATATCCCTTTTGCGTGAGAAAAAGAGCGTGCTCATCAACGCAGGCACGGGCAACGCGGTGCATGTATGCCGCGGTGCGGAAAAATACGTCAGCCAGATCGTAGTGCCCGTTTTGTCGGAGGGCGAAGCCATCGGCGCGATCGTCATGCTGGAAGAAGACGGACAGAAACTTTTTGACGGCGAAGAGGTGAAGCTCGCCCGTCTGGGAGCGTGTTTCCTTGCGCGGAAGTTCGGCTGAAAAAAAGCTGGCGCTCAATGCCGTCGTCATCGCCGCGGGCGCGTTTTTCGCAAAAGTCATCGGTGCGTTTTACCGTATTCCGCTCACCAATCTTTTGGGCGGCGCGGGGCTGGGACTTTATCAGATGGTGTTTCCCGTCTACTGCATATTGCTCGATTTCGCGGGGGCGGGGCTTCCGTGCGGGCTGAGCAAGCTCGTTTCCGAAAACGCCGCAGAACAAAATCACGCCGCAAATGCCTCACTTTTGAAAACCGCCCTCCTTTTAATGGCGGCGGCGGGGGTTGCGGCGTTTTTGATCATGTTCGTTTTTGCCCGTCCCATCGCCGCGTTGCAGGGGAATGTTGCCGCGTTTAAGGCCTATAAAGCGCTCGCGCCGGCGGTCTTGTTCGTCGCGCTTTTATCGTGTTACCGCGGCTATTTTCAAGGCTATCAGAAAATGCTGCCCACCGCGCTTTCCCAGCTTGCGGAACAGCTTGTGAAACTCGGTGCGGGTTTGTTTTTCGTCACCCTCCTCATGCCCTCTGTAGAAGACGCCGCCGCAGGCGCGGCGGCCGCCGTCACGCTGAGCGAAGCCGTCGCTCTGCTCGGGTTGTTCATCACGTGGCGCGTGCACAAAAAGCGGGGTACGTTTGCCCCGTTTTTGCACAAAGGAACGCAAAATACGGCGGACAGCAAAGCGGTTTTATGCGAGATCGCGCCGAAGAAAAAGACCCGGTTTCGGGGGGACGCGGCGGCTATTTTAAAAATTTGTCTGCCAGTGACCTTGGTCGGGATCGCCCTGCCCGTTTCGCAGATGATCGACAGTTTTTTAATCGTCAATCTGCTCAAAAAGCATACGGAAAACGCCACCGCGCTTTTCGGTCTGTTTACGGGGGGCGTGCAGTCCGTGATCTCTCTGCCCGTCGCAATTTGTTACGGAGTGGCGGTCGCCGTCGTTCCGTTTTTGTCGGGCGTTTCCAAAAAACAGGCAAAGGGCGGCGGCAAATACGCGCTTTATGCTCTGGGTGGCACGTTGATTCTTTCCGCGCTGATGGCGGCGGCGTGCGCGATCTTCGCTCCGCTCGGCGTGAAGATCTTGTTTTTCTCGCTTTCCGCGGAAGAAAAACTTCTGATTATCCGCCTGCTCCGTTTCACCGCGCCGTGTATCGTGACGATGTCCGTTTTGCAGACGGCAAATTCCGTACTCATCGGCAAAAGCCGTCCCTATGCGCCGCTCGTCGGTCTCGGCGCGGGCGTGGCGGTGAAAACCGTTTTGGAAATTTTTCTGCTCCCCGTGCAAAATATCGGCATTTTTGCGGCGGCGATTTCTCTTAACGCCTGTTATTTTGTTGCGGTATTCGTCAATTTGCTGTATATTATAAGGGTATTTAAACGCCAAAACGCCCGCAATGAGGAGAAATGCGATGGAAGTGAGAGAAAATTTACCCGAAAATATAAAGCGGATTGTAGCTAAAAAACATTTTACTTTCGACGATCTCGTCGATATCATACGTTTTCTGCGCTCGCCCGACGGCTGCCCGTGGGACAGGGAGCAGACGCACGACAGCATTGAGATCTGCCTTATCGAAGAGGCGTACGAGCTCATCGACGCGGTGAGAAAACGCAGTGCGGAAAAGATGACGGAGGAAGCGGGGGACGTGATCTTGCAATCGGTGTTCCATGCCGTCATGGGGGAAGAAGAGGGCAGTTTCACCATGCAGGAAGTCATCGACGCGGAATGCGTGAAAATGATCACACGGCATACGCATATTTTCGGTGCGGACGCCGAGAAAGATTCCGCAGCCGCGTTGAAGTCTTGGGAAAAAAATAAATATAAGGAAAAACATCTCGAAAGTGCGGGAGAGCGCGTAAAGGACGTGCCTGAAACTCTGCCCGCGCTTTTGCGTGCCGAAAAGGTGCAAAAGCGCGCCGCG
>CALVXL010000162.1 GCA_944369635.1 uncultured Clostridia bacterium | reverse complement strand
TTCTTTTCGACGTTGAGCGGCTTGCCGCGGAGCGGCAGAATTGCCTGCGTCTGTCTCACGCGCGCCTGCTTGGCGCTGCCGCCTGCAGAATCGCCCTCGACGATAAAAAGTTCGTTGAGTTCGGGTTTTCTTCCCGAGCACGCCGCAAGCTTGCCGACGAGGTTCTGCGCTTCGATGCTCTTGTTCGCGCGGGCGATCTCCTTCGCCTTGCGCGTGGCGATACGCACGCGCGCCGCCGCCTGCGCCTTTTTGATGACGTTTTCAAACGTCTCCTCCAGCTTGCGGTTGCGGCTCAACGTATCCAGCTCGTCGATGGTAACGCTTTCCACGATGGGTTTGACTTCCGGATTGCCGAGCTTCGTTTTGGTCTGCCCCTCGTACTGCACGTTTTTGAGCTTGACGCAGATGATGGCGGTAAGCCCTTCGCGGAAGTCCTCGCCCATAAAGTTGGCGTCCTTGTCTTTCAGAAAGTTTTCCCGCCGCGCGTAGTCGTTCAGCACCTTTGTCAGTCCCGAACGGAAACCCGTTTCGTGCATGCCGCCCTCGGGCGTGGGAATATTGTTGACGAAGGAAAACACGCTTTCGGTGTAAGTATCGGTATGCTGCAGGGCAAATTCCACGATGACGCCGTCCTTTTCCGCCTTGGCGTAGAGGGGCGGCTCGTAGAGCGCGGTCTTGCCCTCGTTGAGATATTTCACGAAATCGACGATACCGCCGTCGTACTTATATTCGACGGAGGTCTTTCCGTTGCGCTCGTCCGTCAAAACGATGTGCAAGCCCTTATTCAGAAACGCAAGCTCTTTCAGCCTGCGGCTGATGGTTTCCAAGGAAAATTCCGTCGTTTCGAACACCGTTTTATCGGGTTTGAAGCGGACGAACGTGCCCTTTTTGTTGGTCTTTTCGCCCGTATCTTTCAAATGATATTCGGGAACGCCTGACTTTACTTTTCCGCTCTTTTCGTCGAAATAGGAACGGAAGCGCATTTCGTAAACGGTCTTTCTGAAAACTTTGACTTCCAGCCACTCCGAAAGCGCGTTGGTCACCGACGCGCCCACGCCGTGCAGACCGCCCGAATAACCGTAAGCGTCCTGCCCGAATTTGCCGCCTGCGTGCAGCTGCGTGAACACCACTTCCACGCCCGATACGCCCTGTTTGGGGTGAATGTCCGTGGGAATGCCGCGCCCGTTGTCCTCGACGGACGCACTGCCGTCCGCGTAAAGCACCACCTCGATCCTGTCGGCGAAACCGTTCGCCGCCTCGTCGATGGCGTTATCCACGATTTCCCATAAAATATGGTGCAACCCGCGCACGCCCGTAGAACCGATATACATACCGGGGCGCATACGCACGGCGTCCAATCCCTCGAGTATCTTTATGTCTCCCGCATTATACGTCGATTTTGCCAAGATTCTTCTCTCCCGTTACTGCTAAATAAAATATATTATACGCCTTTTTCGATTTTTTTTCAACTGTTTTACCATAAAACCACTACAAAAAGCGGCCGCCGAAAATGCGACCGCTAAATCTTGTGTTTTTCTTTTTTCCGAAAACGGCGTTTTTACCGCCGCAAAAGAGCGAATCCGTACTGAAATCAGCGAAAAAATTTTTTCATTCCCTGCGCAGGATATCCCCGGCGGAAAGTTTTACGTCGGTATATAGATACAGTTTCTGCATGACGAGTTTCGCATCCTCCACCGCCGCGCCGTCGGTATCTTCCAGCCTGTTTACCGCGATCTTTTCATTGAGCGCGTCGGAGGGCGAAAGCACTTCCAGCACGTCCCCTTTCCGGAAGCGGTTGCGCATTTCCACAAGCGCGCGCTTTTTTTCTTCGTCATAGCCGAGCACGAGGGCTATGAACGTGCGCTCGCCCCTGCTTTGCGAATCGGAATAGTTGACGGTTTCCGCGTTATCGCCCAGCATATACGCCGTTGTAAAGGCGCGGTGCGCCGTCTTTTTGAGTTCGCAAAGATAGAGCGGATCGTCTTTATACGCGTTTCCCCGCGCATAATACGCGTCGATCGCCCTGCGGTAGGCGTTGACCACCGTGGCGACATAATAAGACGACTTCATTCTGCCTTCGATCTTGAAGGAAACGACGCCGCTTTCGATCATCTCGCCGAGGTGGGAGATCATGTTGAGATCCTTGCTGTTGAAGATATACGTGCCGCGGCCGTCCTCTTCCACGCCCAGCCATTCGCCGCCCTTGTTTTTTTCGCGCAGTTCGTAGCTCCAACGGCACGCCTGCACGCATTCGCCGCGGTTGCCGTCCCGCCCGCTCAGATAGTTGCTCAAAAGACATCTGCCGCTGTACGAAATACACATCGCGCCGTGTACGAACGCTTCGATTTCGACGTCGGGCACGGCGGCGTGGATTTCAGCGATTTCCTTTAAGGAAAGTTCCCGCGCCAAGATCACCCGCTTTACCCCCGTTTCTGCAAAGAAACGCACCGTTTCCGCATTAGTGACGTTCGCCTGCGTGGACACGTTGACGGGAAGTTTCGGCGCGACGCGAAGCGCCATGGCGATGAGCCCCGTATCGGAGACGATCGCCCCGTCGACGCCGACGGATTCGAGAAAACGGAAATACTTTTCCGCAGGAGCGAGGTCGGCGTTACGCGCGAGGATATTGACGGCAACATACAGTTTTTTGCCGCGCTCGTGCACATAGCGCACCGCTTCGGCAAGTTCTTCGTCGGAAAAATTTCCCGCCTGCGCGCGGAGGGAAAAATTTTTGCCTCCGACGTATACGGCGTCCGCGCCGAAATAACAGGCCGTTTTCAGTTTTTCGAAATCGCCCGCCGGCGCGAGCAGTTCAACCTTTTTCATCTTTTCTCCGCGATCAGCACGCCGTCCTCCATATCGAGAAAACGCGCGGACATCTCTTCATCGCCCTGCACCGCGCCGATAAACGATTCCATGTTTTTATGCGCCGTGCGGTTTCTTCTTTCCTTGTGTCTGAGCCCGTATTCTTTCAAAAGCACGTTGTCGGCAAACAGCTCGCCGCCCGCCGCCAAAACGTCTTTTAAAAACGGATAATATGTAAAATATTTGCCTTTCGGCCCGTCGAGCAGGATAAAGTCGTAACTGCCCGAAAGCTCGGGCACGATCTCGTCCGCATCGCCCATAAACAGCGTGACGCGTTTATTTAAGCCGAACGCGCGGAAGTTTTCCCGCGCCGCGCAAATCGCCCGCTCGTCCTTTTCCACCGTGGCGAGCGTCGCTTCGCTTTTTAAAAGCATCAAAATCCCCGAAATGCCGTAAGACGTGCCGATTTCGAGGATTTTTTTCGGTTTTTTTCGTTCAATCTCCCTCGCCAGCAAGAAAAAAGTTTCGTCCCGCAGCGTGGGAATCCCTTCCGCCTTGATTTTTTCCCGTAAAATCAAAAGTTCGTTATACCCGCTCATACGTCCATGATGATGGGCAGAATCATCGGGTTCTTTTTCGTCCTGCGGATGAGA
>CALVXL010000161.1 GCA_944369635.1 uncultured Clostridia bacterium | reverse complement strand
CATAATTACGATATAAAATTACAGGAAGGCTCGCTCATCGTCAAAGGCGACGGAGGCGGCGCGCAAACGGGCGGCAGTTCGCTCAACACAGGCGGGGCGATCGGGGCATCTCCCGTATTAGGCGGAGAAGACCCGCGTGCGGCGGAAATTTATTCCGAGCAGGAGGGGAAAATCTATCTCCGACTGATGAGTTTCGGAGATTACAACGGGGCCGGCTGGAATCCTGCGGAAGATTGCGGCATGACGCTTGCCGGCGGATACGGTATGACTTATCTGACGGGAATTGCTTTGCAGAATGCGGGGTATACGAGCATACCGATCCGTATCCGCTCTTTCGGGCAAGATTATCTTCTCCCATATTACCCCGATACTTTCGTTTCGGATTATACAATTCAGTCCGGTGATGTGGCTTATATCGGGGATACTTCATCCGTTTACAGTTTGTACTGTTATTCTTACGATGCGCTTTCCGAGGAAATCATCGATCCCGATCTCGGCGCGTATTCCGCGCAGGAAATGCTTTACAGACAATACGTAAAAGACCGCTATCTCGCCGTACCCGATGAAACGCGCGAATTTTTCAATTCGGTCATCAGGGAGCAGGGGATCGAAGGCGACAAAACGGCATTGATTCGGAAAGCGGCGGAGTATATACGAAACGCGGCGCGATACAATTCAGATTATGATAAAACTCTGGACGAGAAAAGCGATATCGTTATAAGTTTCCTGCGAGACTATAAAGAGGGGATTTGTCAGCATTTTGCGAGCGCGGCAGTGCTTTTATTCCGTACGTTGGGAATACCCGCCCGTTATACGATCGGATACACAGCAGATGTTTTTGCCAATACATGGACGGAGATCGGATCGGAAAACGCCCACGCCTGGGCGGAAGTATATGTTGACGGCGTCGGCTGGATTCAGGTGGAAGTGAGCGGAAATGCGCAAAGCGGAACGCAGACGGGAACAGGCGGAAAAACTTTTGTCGTCCGTCCCGTCAACGAATATATGAAGTATGACGGCGTAAATACGCTTTATCCTTCAGGGCAAGTGCAGGGAATAAGCGATTTGATTTCCCGCGGGTTTCGCTACGAAGCAAAAATTTCGGGCAGCCGTCGCGATGTGGGAATTTCGTCTTCCTATATAGAGTCGTTCAGTTTATTTGATCCCGGCGGAAACGATGTTACGGACACCTATGAAATTGTATTTAAAACCGGGAAATTACAGGTGTATTTAGTTGAAATCACCGTCACTACGCAAGGCGAAAGTAAAATATATGACGGAAAACCGCTTGTAAACGGCGAATACGAGCTGGGCGGACGGCTTTTATATAATCATCGTCTGAAATTACTGAACGTTACGGGAAGTCGCTTGAATGTAGGCAGAAGTCTGAACACTTTTGAAATAAAAATTGTCGACGAATTCAATAAAGACGTGACAAATTATTATAAAATCAACGCCGTTTGCGGAGTTTTGGAAGTGCTGGCGCGTGAAATTACCGTCACTGCCGGAAGTGCGGAAAAGATCTTTGACGGTGAGCCGCTCGTTTCCGATGCTTATATGATTTTGCCGGAAATCAACGCGCTTGCCGACGGACAGAAAATCACCGTAAGGACAGTCGGCTCGCAGACGGAAATCGGCAGGAGCGACAACGTGATCGCCGAAATTGTCATTTACGACGAAAACGGAAATGACGTTACGGGAAATTATACCGTGATTCTGAAAAACGGCATTTTGAACGTAATCGCATAAATTTAAAAAGGAGGAATCGATATGCGCTATGACGAATATCGCCGCAAAGTAAAAAAATTCGCGGCAGTACTGAATTTTATCAGACGAAACCGCGTTATTCTGATCGGCGCGCTGACGTTTCTCCTGGTCGCGGCCGCCGCTTTAGTCGGGGTTCGCGGTACAATTTACGAGGTGAAAGCTTGTCCCGCAACTGTCGTTTACGGGGAACCTGTCGGCTATGTTGCGGACGCCGTTTTCGGAAAAGCCGTTTACGAATATGCGGCTTCCGAATCTTCCGAGTGGTCAGAAGATGCGCCCGTTGCGACGGGGCGCTATAAGGTGCGCGCGATGGCGCAAGGCCCTTTCGGCACTACGCGTTACGGCAAAGAACGTGTGTTTACCGTCGTGCCCAGGCAAACGGATGTCAAGGCTTCGGATCCGACGGTGAAGTACGGGGATTTGCCCGCAGTTTCCGCGGACCTCGCATATGCGGACGAAATTTATTGCGGTCGGTTTGTTTATGAAGACGTTTCCGCACGGGAAACGAGCGTTACGCCCGATCTCAGTGCAATCCGTGTTACAAATGCCCGAGGCGAAGACGTTACGTCGTGCTATTCGTTTCGCGCCGTAGCCGTCGGCATCGGATTCGATCTTCGAAAAATAACGGTGATCGTGCAGGACAAAAGCGGAATATATGACGGAAATGCCTTGAAGTTTGACGGATATGAGCTTTCCGAAGAAACCCCGCTTGCCGAAGGCGACAGTCTGATCGCAACATTTGAAACGCAGCGCACCGACGCGGGGATTTCGGAAAACGTGCCGAATCTGCGTGTCGTGAGGGCAAATGGTTCTGACGTAACGAAAAATTACGAAATAGAGATCATTGCAGGCAAACTGACGGTGGAAAAGCGTCCTCTTTACGTAAAGACGGGCAGTGCAAAGAAAATTTATGACGGTACGCCGCTATATTGCGAGGAATATAGCGTAGAAGCGCCGCAGGCAGACAGCGGCTTAATAAGCGGGCATTCGATAGCGGTTGCGGAGCGCTGCTATGCGCAAAATGCGGGTAAAACAGAAAATCTTTTACGTTTTTCCGTCAATGACGGAACGAGCGATGTTTCTTCCAACTACTGTGTGTTTTACGATGCAGGTATTCTGGAAATTGAGCCGCGCAGCCTTTCGGTGACGACTGCCGACGAAACGTGGACTTACGACGGAGTGTCGCATGCGAGCGGAAAATTTTCCGTGGCTGAGAGCGACGAAATCAGCGGTTTAATTGCGGGGCATGCCGCCGTTATTGGGGAAAGCTGCTCTGTGCTCGACGTCGGCAAAACGGCAAACGAAACCAAAATTGCCGTACGCGATGGTGAAGGAACGGATGTTACGGAGAATTATGAAATATCCTATCAAACGGGTGTTTTGGAAATTATTCCTCGTAAAGTGGCCTTGCGAACGGACAGTGCGCAGTGGATATTTGACGGAATAACGCATTATGAAAGCGGTTTTGAAGTTTTGCCAGAAAGCTTATTCAATTTTGCCGAAGGCGATGTGGCGGAAACCGTAACGTCAAGCGGTATTACGGAAGTCGGTACGGCAAATAACGAAATCACTTTGCGCGTCTTTAACAAAGACGGGCGGGATGTGACTCCGAATTACATTTTTACTTATGTATTCGGAACATTAAGCATTACGCCGCGTCCGATCACGGTGATTGCGGCGAGCGCGGAAAAAATATATGACGGCACTCCGCTTAAAGAGAACGGTTTTGAAGCTTTTTGTCCGTTCGGCGACGCGTTGGCAATGGGACACGCGGGCGCTGCCGTAAATGTCGGAGAGCAGA
>CALVXL010000160.1 GCA_944369635.1 uncultured Clostridia bacterium | reverse complement strand
GGAAGATCGGCGTCGATATCCCAGTTATCCCAAAGACGGGGAACGTCCTCGCAGATACGCAGATCGTTAAGCAAACCGTCCGCGATTTCCCTGCCGCCGCAAATATAGGACGCAATGCGCCCGTTTTCTATTTTCACCTTTCCGAAAGGCGTTTTCAGCACGCCGTTTTTATAGGAAAACGGACTTTTTGTATTTCCTGTTATTCTTTTCCCTTCCGCAAACGCGGCAAAAGAATACCTGCCGAGCGCGTGCTTTTTTCCGTCGAAATCGGTATACGTCTGCTCTCCGTTTTCCGTTTCCAACGTCTCTTCTCTGTTAAAAGAAAGGGTGTTGACGTACGGCCGTCCCTCCTGACGCACGTATGCTTCGCATTCCGCAAGAGCTTTTGAAACCTCCGCCCTTGCGATATCGTTGACTTTTGCGATACACGTGCCCGGCAAAATATCGTGAAACTGATTAAGCAGCAGTACGTCCCACCATTTTTGCGTTTCCGCGACCGTCGGTCCGCCGTCGGAAACGGCAGAAAGGAATTCCGCGTCGTGCAGGGAAATTTCCAGTTTGCGGTTGTTCCGTTTGATGTCGTGGTGCATGGTTAGCGTGCCGCGATGCAGTTCGAGATATAATTCCCCCGCATACACGGGCAGTTTTCGAGAAGATAATTTTTTCATAAACGCACTGACGGTCGTATGCTCCACGCGCGCGTCGCGGAACGTATCTTCCGTGTACAGCGCCGTACGCACCATATCTTCATCCGGTCCGCCGCCCCCGTCGCCGTAACCATAGGCAATGAGCGCACAGTCGCAAAGATGTTTGTTCATCGCGCCGTCCAGCCGTGCATATACGGTGCGGGGATCTGCCGGCGTATGCGTCGTGTTGAAATGCGCGATAACTTCCGTTCCGTCAATGCCTCTCCAACGGAAAGAATCGTAAGGAAAGCGGTTGGTATCATTCCAGCTCAGTTTTGTGGTAAGAAAATACTGCACGCCGCAACCGCGCATGATTTGCGGTAAAGCGCCGCTGTAACCGAACGTATCGGGAAGCCAGAAAGTATCCGCGCTGTAATCGAAATGTTCTTTAAGAAATTTCTGCCCGCGCGTAAACTGGCGGATAAGAGCCTCCCCGCCCGTGAGATTACAATCGCACTCCACCCAAGCCGCGCCGTTCGGCTCGAACCTGCCCTCTTTCACGCAGGCTTTGATACGGGAAAAAAGGTCGGAATAACTTTTGCGTATCCAATCCATGTAGAGCACGCTGGACATGATAAAGGTATAGCGTGGGTATTTTTCTATAAGGCGCACCGCGTTGACAGCCGTACGAACCGCTTTGTGCTTCGTTTCTTCCACCGGCCAGAGCCACGCCGTATCGAGATGACTGTGCCCGATAAGCCCTACGTAAGGACTTTGCGGGCGCGGCGCTTTCACCGAAAAATATTTGTCGAGCACCGCCGCAGCTTGCGCAACGGACTCTTTTTGCGGACGCTCGGGCAACAAAGACAGTACGCGGAACAATTTTTCAAACGCGCAAAACTCGCCGCCTTTGCGCCACGGGCTTTCTCCGCTATGATAATAAGAAAGCAACAGGCGCAGTTTCAGAAGAAATTCATGTAATTGAATGTCCGGCACCACGGCATAAATACCGTGGAATATGCATTTTTCACGGTAACCCGACCAACCGAAAGTCGTTTTACCGTCATACGGCATGGTCCCGTACATCGTATGCCCCGCGTATGCCTCTATCCGCAATTTCGTTCCGTTCGGCACGTCTTGAAGGTCCACAAAGCGATGTAACCTTTCCGAGGGCGTGCCGATGCCGCGCGCCCAATCGGTCATGTCGAGGGGCTTGCCGTCGGCAAGAATGAGATGTTCCACCCCGTCGGTATCGCATTCCAACCAGAGCGGACGGGGCATATCGGGAACGGTGCATTCGAAATTCGCGTAAACAAAATCTCCGCCCCACATAAAACCTTCCGAAACGGGGATTTCCTCGCCGTCGGAGAGAAGTTTTACAGAAAGCGGAGTGCGCGACAAAGCGACAAACGGCTCGTAAACATCCGCCAACCGCTCTATCTTGGAAGCCAATCGTTCCAGTTGTTTTAAATTAAACATAATAATTCTATCCTATACAGATTTATCCGAAACGGCGTTGCTCGCCTTAATGGCCTTGCGTTTCGCCTCGCTGCCGATCCGCTCGAACACCGCGGTGCAGAGCACATCGATGATATATGACTGCGCGACCACGGTCGCAAGCGAACCGCCTTCGTAAGCCGCTTCCTTTCTGCAGGAAAGCAGCACGTAATCGGCATATTTCGCGAGCGGAGATTTGGAATAGTTGGTGATGACCACGATGGGCGTGCCGTTTTCCTTGCCGATTTCGGCAAGATGAATGATGTCCTTCGTACTCCCGCTCACACTGACCAGAATGAGCAGATCCTCTTTACCCAGATTGGCGGTAATGATCGCTTGATTGTGCACGTCGCAGGAGTTTTCCAGATTGATGCCCGCTTTCATCAGCCTGTTTTTGGCTTCGTGCGTGGCGATAGTGGAATTACCCACCGCAAAAACACATGCTTTCCGCGCTCCGATGATAAGATCGGCAATTTCCAGACATTTCTGATAATCGATTTGCTCGCGGGTTTCTTTGATGGCGCCGATCATCTGTTCGGCAATACTTTGCGGAATGCCTTGCACTTCCTCGTTTTCCGAAACAATATCCTGGCTGAGATGCAGCTTGAAGTCCTGAAAACCTTTGAACTCCAGTTTGCGGCAGAACCGCAAGATCGTTGCTTCCGCCACGCCGAGCATATCCGCCAAGTCCGTGATCGACAGATAGATCAGCTCCTTTTTATCGATCCGGCAAATATGATCTATGAGTTTTTTTTCCGTTTTGGTAGCGACAGGCCGCACCGACTGAATGCGGTCAAATACTTTTCCTATCATACCGTCTCCTTTGTATATATCCGTAATATTCCGATTGCATTATAACATAATTCTTTACGAAAATCAAAAGAATCGGTGAAAAATTTTTTCATTTTAAAGATCCCAATGCGTCTGAATACCCCGTTCGTGCAGCAATTCTTCGAAAACGGAAAAGCTTTTTTCACGCTCCGAAACCTCTGAAGGCAGCATGTTTTCCCGCACGCAGAACGCAGCCAGATATCCTGCCGCTTCGCCTATGTTCCATTCTACGGGATGCAGTCGGAAGCAGCCGTTGGTAAGGTGCGTCGTGCCGATATTTTTACACGCGGGAATGAGATTTTTCATGCGGACGGGAATCAGCGCGCCCAGCGGCAAAGTAAAGGGGCGTGCCGGACGGAAAAAGAACGTATGCGTCCGCGTGGTAATGTGCAGATCGATGTGATAAAGCCCCACTCCGACGCTCTGCGGCAAATTGACGGGCGAAGAATCGCCGTTGTCGATGATCTTTTCGGCAGTAACGGTATATTTTGCGCGGATACGCCTCGATTCGCGGATATACGGCTGTTTCGCCAGCCCGTCTTTTGTGCCGAGCACATCCCTGTTGATTCCCAGACCGCGGTAACCGCCTTCCGTCTGCAACCAATAAATCAGGCTCAACGTGAGCTGTCTGGACATCTCGAGATTATAAGCGTCGTCCTTCGACTCAAATACGTTATCCATAAAATAGTCGTTCTGCGGCCAGTTGATCAAAGTAATGTCTTTCGGCGCAAATCCGTCCTTAAAATGGTGCGACGCGACGATTCTGCGGTAAGTGAACAGCCCGAAGAGAGGATTCCCGTTTTCATCTTTTTCTCCGTTAAAAAAACCGAAGCGTTTTGCCCGTCCCGTAGAGGAATCGGGGCCGTACATGCTCAGAACCGGATAGTCGTCGTAAGGCATGCGCATTTTTCGGAAATAATCATACGCATAGGGCTTTTCCATAACGCGATCCGCCCCTTCTTCCCAATCGCACGAGGCGACGTAAGTGACGGGCTGCATGTCAAACGGATTTCCCTCCGCAGGAGCGAGCGTCTCCCCTGTTTCCGAACGGGATTCCGCGCCCGTGACGTATTCCGTGCCCGAAAGCGGAAGCAGTTCTCCCGTATCGGTAGCGTCGAGAAAGTATTTTCCCATCAGCAAACATTCGCCTTTATCCCCTTTCACCGTCACGCTGCGAATAAAATCGCCGTCGGTACGGCAGGAAACGGGCTTCACGTTATAAAGAATCTGTAACTTTCCTTCGTCTACGAAAGGTTTAAGCATTTCTTCCAGAAAGGAAAGCGCGAGCTTTGGCGGATGCGCCAGGCGCGACACCGACGAACCGCCCGGGCAGAAAAACTTTTTCTCCTTCAATTCGTCCGTAATGAAAGGGTGATTTCTGTACCATGCGCGCACTTTTTCGCGGTAAGCCCGATAAGTCGCGCTGCAACCCGTAGTTTCGATGAATTTGTGTTCGTCGGGAGGCACAGCCTGCGAAGTAAGCTGTCCGCCGATCCAGTCGGTCTCTTCCGTGAGAACACAGCGCATTCCCTCCGTGCATGCGGCATATGCCGCCAGCGTTCCGCCGAGGGACGCGCCGATTACGATCACGTCCGCTTCAAATCTTTCCATTTTTACACCACCAGCGATAAGCGCCCTCCATGCCCGCAGTGTTCAGCAATACGCTTATTTCCGCGCGGCGGGAAGTCTTTTGCTTTAAGAGCGGCATCCAGCGTTGTGCGGAACCGCACACGCCGCCGCCGAAGATCATAAGCTCGTATTTCTGTACGCGGTAGATGGTTTCCATCGCCCGACACAAATCGTCTATCCATTCGTCCACTACGGCGCGGGAACGGGCATCTCCGTTTGAAAACACTTTTTCGGGAACGGTACCCGCAGCGGCGCACTTTTCTTTGAGCGCGCTCGCGCTGATATACTGTTCGATACAGCCGCGCTGTCCGCAGTTGCACTTTTTTCCGTCCGGGCACATGACGAGGTGCCCGAAGCGACCGTAACGGTAATCTTCGCCGAACACGACCTCTTTCCCGTCAAAATACGCGCCGCCAACCCCCGTTCCGAGGGTGAGCATGACGGCGGGCATGGTAAGTTCGCGGCGGCACGCTTCGCCCAAAAGGGCGGCGTGGCCGTCGTTGAGCGCACTGGCACGCACGCCGTATCTTTCTTCCAGCCAGCTTTTGATATCGAACCCCGAATAACCTTTCAGATTGTCCGTGGCGTAAACGCAACGCCCGCGATAAGGATCGATATCCCCCGCGCTGGAAACGGCAATGCCGTCTGCCTGCACGTCTTTCCAATATTCCACCGCCTGCGCGACGGCGCTTTGTATCGTTTGCAAACTCTGCGCCCGCGTGGGAAATTTTGCCGTATCGGCGAGTTTGCCGCCGACAAAAATGCCGCTTTTGATGAACGTGCCCCCGATATCGAGAGCTATGACGCGCTCCGTCATCCCTTCACCGCCCCGACGACCACGCCTTTGGTAAAGTATTTTAAAAAGAACGGATAGGTCAGGCAGATGGGCAACATGGACAGGATGATGGTTGCGGCAATGATATTTTGTTCGTACTTGAACTTGTCGCCCATGACAATGGGCGCATTCGGATCACGGAACTGATCGGAAAGATTGATAATATAAAAAGGCAAGGGATACAGTTCGGAATGCGAAGCCGAAATATACATGAGCGCGTTGAAGTAATTGTTCCAGTACACTACCGCCGTAAACAGACACACCGTGACGATCATCGACATGGATATCGGCATGACGATACTGAAGAGGATACGCAGATTTCCCGCGCCGTCGATTCGGGCAGATTCCTCCAATGCGGGAGGAATGCCTTCAAAAAACGCCTTCATCAGAATAAGGTGAAACACCATGACCGCGTTGGGCAGGATCATGGCTAACAGCGTATTGGTAAGGCCGAGAGAGGAAACGAGAATGTAATTGGGCACCATACCGCCGGAAAACAACATCGAAATGAAAAAGTAGATCATGATGGTGCGGCGGAGGGGCAATTCCCTTTTCGACAGAGGATAAGCGGCGAGCATCATGCAAAGCACGCTGATGATCGTTCCGCAAACCGTTACGCATATACTGATGAAAAACGCCTGATAAAATTTTGCTTCGGTGAGGACGCTCCACATGGCGAATCCGTCCCACTTCGCCGGCCAGAACACGACGGGCAGAGAATGGGTGGACAGACTCGTTGCGAGGATATTGATAATGGGCATAAGGGTAAACAGCGCAAACAAGAACAGCAGAAATCCGTTTACTATGCCGAAGGCGACGTCCCCTCTGCTTTTAGTACAGCTTCTTGCGGTTGCCATTTTACCATATACTCCTTTTGAAAACTTTTTTGCAGAAAAGATTTCCGCCGACGACCAGGATCAGTCCGACCACGGAGTTGAACAGCCCCGCCGCCGTGGTCAGCGCATAACTGCCGCCGTTTTTGATAGCGAGCTTATAAATATACGTGCCGATAATTTCACCCGTAGACTCCGCCGTAGGCGTGAGCATGGCGTAGATCTGTTCAAAGCCCGCGTCCATCAGATAGCCGATACGCATGATGAAGAGCACCGCAACGGTGCCGGCGATGCCGGGCAGGGTGATATAAAAAATCTGCTTGACCTTGCCCGCGCCGTCGATACGCGCCGCCTCGAACTGTTCCTGATCGATGGCAAGCACCGCGCTGATATACGCGACCGCCGACCAGCCGATATCCTTCCACGCCGTGGTGAGCACCATCAGCCAGGGAAATTGCTTCGCGTCCGACAGATTCACCGTGCCCAGTCCCATTGCGTGAAGCATAGTATTGAGCGCGCCGACGTTGGGATGCATAAAGGTTTCGAACACGCTTGCGACGATTGCCCAGGACAAAAAGTGCGGCAGATAGATGATAGACTGTATCGCTTTGGATGCGGGGCGGCTCTGCACCTCGGTGATCATGATGGCGAGCAGGATCGGAATCGGAAAGACGAGCAGGATTTTCAAAACGCTGATATAGAGCGTGTTGCCTAAAATGCGCATGAAGTCGGAGTCCGCGGCAAATAGTTTTTCAAATTGCGCGAACCCGCTCCAGGGCGTCATGATGATGGACTGCACCGCCGTATCGTATTCCGTAAGGTCGATCTCCTCTTTGAACGCCATGATCAGCCCCGACATGGGGATGTAACAGAACACAAAAGCGAGTATGACCGCCGGCAACGTCAAAAGCAAAAGATTGCCGTACCTTTTGAATTTGCCGTTCTGCGTTTTACCTTTCGTCGTCATTTTATCCGTTGACTTCCTTTGTTTTATTATACCAGGCGCGTATTTCGTCGATCGACTCCTGCGTTCCCGCAGCGATCCACCCCGCCTTTATGCTGTCCACCGTAACGGACGCATCCGAACCGTAGATCATTTTCGTGATCTCCGCATTGAAATAATCTTCCATGCCCGCGGCGTGCGAAGAATAAGTTTCCAGTGCCGGCGCAAAAGACACGGGGTTCAGCACGCCCTTCAACCCGTCGGCAAAAGCGTCGGTATTGGTGGCTTTCCACTGCATGTAATAATTGTCGTTCCCCTTGATGACGATCTGCGTCCAGTACTTATTATAGATGTTATCGTTTGTGCCCGTAAGGAAATGATCCGAACTTGTTTTGTCTTCGGCAAATGCGGAAAGAGGTTCGTATTCCTTGGTAAGACTGTTATATTTGTAATGCGTTCCCAAATCTCCCGCCACGATACGGACAAAATTTTCTTCGCGCAATTTTTCCTGAATATAATACATGACGTGCGTGCCGGTTTCCGCCATCCAGTTGGGAATGACCGTAACGTAAGTCACGCCGCTTGACTGCCAGGTGAGTTTTTCGCCGTCTTCGTTTTCAAACGCATAGGCGAAATCCACGCAGTCGGCGGTTACTTTGGAATAAGCTTCGAGCTGCGCGTCCACCGTTGCCATTTCCCAGAAATTGGACAGCGTGGCGATGGACTTACCCTGCGCAAAATTCTGCGCGCAAGTCTGGAAGGAGTTGGACTGCATCGCCATATCCAAAAGCCCCTCCGAACGGAGCTGTTTCATAAAATCGACATATTTTTGCAGCTCGGGGTGCTCGGCGAGGTAGGTAAGCTGTCCGTTTACTTCCGACCATTCCTGTTCGATCCCCAGCGCCGCGGCGATGGGGCCGACCACGTAGATATTGCTCGGCAGACTGAACGCCGTGTTCGATCCGGTGGATTTTTTGAAAGCCTTCAAAAGTTCCACAAAATCTTCCAACGTATCGGGCACTTCGGTAAAGGGTTGCCCCGTACGCTCGTTCACCAGTTTGTACATCAGATCTTTTCTGATGATAATGGACTTATCGATGTTGTTGTTGGAAGCGCTGTCCGGTATACCGAGAATTTTTCCGTCAAAGGTGACGGCTTCCCATGCCTCGGGGCTGATCGCTTCTTTCATGACGGAAAATTTCGGCGAAGCCAGCACGTCGGTAAGATCCGCAAAGGCCGCGGCCTTTACCGCATAGCGGTTGAACTGATTCTTCGTAAGCTTGAGCGCGTTATAGGTTTTATCCTTATCGACAAAAAGATTGTTGATGTTGGTTTCAGCCGCAGACCCCGTGGGCAACTGATCGTAAGAGGTATTATAACCCGTGATCTCGTTGATCAGGGGAATAGCTTTGTTGGACTGCATGCTGTCCGAAACATACGGCAACAAAATTTTGAGGTCGATCTTTTGCGATACGTCCGCATCGGGATCGACTTTCGCGCGCTCAGTCTTTTTAAAATTACAACCGGAAAAAGTTCCGATCGCAAACAGCGCGCAAATCATGAATATCAGAATTTTTTTCATAATGCTCCTCCGGTTTTTTAAGAGCGCGGCTGAGCCGCGCTCTTACCGATTTACTTTTTTCAGGCGTTCGCGGGAACGTTGACGCCCGACATGTCTTTGATAACGATTCTCACTTCCGCAAACTTCGTCGCGTCGGTCAGGAATGCCTTTTCGGGAGCTGTGCCGCTGAGTGAGTTGAACCACGTACGGAATCCCGAACCCTGTTCGAACATTACCAGTATTTCGTTTTCGCCGAGCGACGCAAAGAATTCGCCGGGAACGGTCTTGCCCGTGCCCGCGTCGGTCACGTCGGTTTTTACCACCGCTCCGTCCACGACCGTATAAATATAGCTCCAATCCGAAAATTTAATCAGCGCTCCCGTCGTCTTATCGAAGACGGCGTTGTAAATCCAGCCGAGTCCGGTCGGCACGGTGCCTTCAAAGCTCGTATCGTACACGCGGACAGAACCGGTGGAAGATTCGCTTTGCTGATTGTAAAGGAATTTCGGCTCGTTATATAACTGACCTAAAATCTGCACGTAATGTTCGGGGAAAATGACCTTTACCGTCCTTTCGAACTCCGCTTTCAGCGTGCTGTCCGTCGCGTCGGTAACGATATACTTCACGGTATATTCCCCTATCTGCGCGGTGTTGACGGCGTTAAACGAAACGTCGTCCACTTCGATCATGTCCGAGCCGATCAA
>CALVXL010000159.1 GCA_944369635.1 uncultured Clostridia bacterium | reverse complement strand
GAGCCTCCCGAAACGGCAAAATTTGGGGTACTCATTTGCGTTTTGCAACAATACCGAAGTAGTCAACTGAAAAGAATAATACGAACTCGTTTTCAGAGTTCGTATTATTCCCTAATGGCGGAGAAAGAGGGATTTGAACCCTCGCTACGCTATTAACGTACTACTCCCTTAGCAGGGGAGCCCCTTCGGCCTCTTGGGTATTTCTCCGTGGCCGATCAAGCATTGTCTTACAATGCTCAATTAGCATATCACACTTTTTGCCAAATGTCAAATTTATATCTGAAAAATTTATTGCTTTTTTGGGCATTCTTTCTCTTTTTACATCAGCGGAGAGAATGCTTTTAAAAATTTACCGACAATACCTTTCGTTTTCCCCTCATATTCGACGGTATCGGAAAACAAATCCCTTTCCGTTATGCCGGCTATCCGCGCGTTTTTAAAAAAGATTCCCGTTTCATAATGCAGATACATACTTCTGTAATCTAAATTTGCCGAACCGCAAACTACATATTTGCCGTCGATCACGGTATTTTTCGCATGAAGAAATCCCTTTTTATACAAATAAATTTTAACGCCTTGTTTTTTCAGTCTTTCCGCAAAGGAAAGCGTTACCGCATATACTATTTTTTTATCGGGAATGCCCGGAATTACAACGGCAACTTCCACGCCGCGCGCAGCAGCCGCCGTCAGCGCGGAAAACACTCCGTCATCCAAAATCAGATAAGGCGTACATACGCTTACGCTTTTTTTAGCATTGTAAATCAGCGTTTTATAAACTTCCGCCTGTCTGCTTTTCCCGCTGGTCGGTTCGGAAACAAACGTGCGCAGCGGAATGCCCTCAGTCCCCGCTTTGACATCGCCGAAATACCGTTCTGCCCGTTCTTTTTGACGAAAACGCAAGTTATACAATCTGAAAAAAGCCGCCGTCAATGCATTAACCGCTTTTCCCCGATAACTCATTCCGCCGTCTTTCCAGATCCCGTAGCGCATATCTTCCCCCACGTATTCATCGCCGATATTCACGCCGCCCACATATCCTTTCACGCCGTCTATGACGGCGCTTTTGCTGTGATTACGGTTGTTCGCGCCTCCGTTTAACAAAAATCCGACTTTATTGAAACAACGGCATTTTACGTCGTTCTCTTCGCCGAATTTTTTTATTTCCTTTTCAAATGCCGCGGAGCCAAAGCCGTCGTAAAGCAAAAAAACTTTTACTCCGCGTTCGGACGCGGCTTGCAACGCTTTGAACACTTTTTTCTGCAGCGAACCGCTCTTGACGATATAAAACTGCAACAGAACAAACTTCTTCGCCTTTTCGATGTCGCCCGTCAGCGCGTCGAAAAATTCCTTGCCGCAAGAATAATAACGGATATCTTCTGCAGGCAACGCTTCCGCGCCGAATTCTGCGGCGAGATAATTGCCTGTTTTCGAACCGTCTTTTCGGCGCTTTTTCCGTCTTTTTTCCGAAACGCTTTTCCCCAAACGCATAATGAAATAAACCACCGATCCGAAAAGCGGAAAAACACACAGCAAAAACACGTAAAGCGTTTTATAAGAATCGTTCATTTCGGCATTGAGCACGAAAATGCACAATATTACGGAAAGCGCGCGGAACGCAAAAGCCACATAGCGAAAACGGCTGAAAAAAAACGCCGTAAAAAAAAGGAGAATGATTTCCGCCGCAAGCAAACCGAAACGCACGCCGCGCGTCATCTGATTTCCCCTCTTCCGAGCGATTCCGGACTGCGAATAACGATATTTTGATATAAAACGGCGAAAACGTCTTTATGATTTCCGTACATAAAAGGCAAAAAGGTTTCCCCTTCCTCTTCCGCGACATCCGTACCTTCGGGCAATTCTTCTTCGATTGACGCCGTTCCCTCCACCACCACGCGGGCAATCGGGCTGTATTTATCCTTTCTGATTTTCTTTCGGGAAAGCAAAACGCCGTTATCCGAATAAACGAGGACGTACCCTTCGCTTTGCAGCCCCGCCTTGCCGTAACTTATGATCCTGCGCTCCCCTTTTTTCAGATCGGGAAACTCCCCTTTTTCATCTACGATAACCGTTTCCGTCGGGGCGATCGTGGAGACGACGCGGCTTTCCAGAACGATTTTATTTTTCAACCGCGCGCCGTAAATCCGTACGGTCAGCTTGCTTCCGTCCGCGCGGGTTTTCAGATAAACAGGATTTTTCGTATCGTTGACAAACCTGAGATCGGCGTTATAATAACTTACCATCGCGTCAAAACTTGGCTGCACGTAGCTGACCTGCAAGCTGTGCGGATGATATTCGGTAGCGGAAAAGCCCGCCAACAGCATAGCGTTATAAAGCGTTGTGGAAACCTGGCAAACGCCGCCGCCCACGCCCTCTACGAATTCACCGCCGACGATGATCTTTGCGTCTTTATACCCGCGTTCTTTGCTCCGCGGGCCGACGCGCCTGTTGAAAGAAAATTCCTCCTCCGGCGCAATCAGCGCGTTATCGAGCGCCTTTGCCGCCAAAGCTATGTTATGCTTTCGTTCCGCCGTCGATTTCGAATAATCCGTAGAAAATTCCGCGCGCAGAACGAGCGGTTCCGGCGCCAGAGAGTAAAAAGGCATTGCCGCAACCGTTTTTAACGGAAAAACAACGGATAAAAATAATATCGAACAGACGAAAACGCACGTCACGGAAAACTTTTTCATCTCTTTCAGTATGCTTATTAGCCAAAAGGTTATACGAAAAAAGCAAATATTTCCCTTTTTCGTTTACTTTTCTGAAAATATATGTTATACTGTAAAAAAATAACAAACGTAATTTACGGTTTTGTATGGAAAGTCAAATGCAATTTTCAAAAAATGCCCTAAAAAGCGCACTTTCAGCCTTCTTTCATTCGGAAGGCTTTTTGGTTTTGTATTCGGCTTTCGTACTGGTATTTTCCTTTCTCGATTGCAATGCGGTGATCTTGTCGGTGATTTTGTTGGTGTGCGCGCTGATATTTTTCACGCAAAAAGATCTTAAGCCCTTGCTGATTCCTTTGACGACAAGCTATTTCGCGCTGAAATTCATTGACGGAAAATTCGACTTAAACGCTCTCTTTTACATCAGCTGCGCGGTGTTTGTCATTTCGATGATTTATTACATCGTCGAAAACAAACCGAAATTTTTTCTGACGAGCAATCTGAAAGCGGCAATCCCTTACGGCGCGGCGTACGTTTTAGCCGGATCTTTCGCAACGAATTACTTTGCCGACAAAATTTACGAACAGCAGATCGGGCTTCTTTTTATCATCGCGGCAGCGATCGCCTTTTTTGCTTTAATTGCGGCAAATTCCGATTTCGATAAACCCGATTTTGCCTTTAAAGTCCTTTTTTCCCTCGGCACGATCGTCGGCTTGCAATGCTGCATAACCGCCATCGCAACGGAAAACTTTTTGCAGGAAGTGTTCATGAAAGATCTTTTCCACACCAACTGGGGCGTATATAACGGCATTATAACGGTCTTTCTTTTCACGATTCCGGCGAGCTTTGCGCTTGCGTTGAAGTATAAAAAATATGCATTTTTGTTTATGCTGTCCGCCATGATGCAATTTGCCGCGGGACATCTGACGGCTTCCCGCGCGGCATTTGTCGCGCTTACGCCCTTCCTTGTCGCTTGTTTTATCGCCACGCTCGTCGTGTCGGATAGAGGCGCTCGGAAAAAAATTTCCGCCGCATGCGGACTTGCGCTTGCAATCATGCTGGCGGTAGGAACCGTCGTCGCGCTTTTGAACGCAGATTTTGTACAGGATTTCTTTTCGGTTTTCTCAACGAGGGGGTTTGACCTCGGAAGAAGCAAAGTCTGGAAGCAAAGCATCGAATTTTTCCTTGAAAACCCGATTTTCGGACTCGGACTCATGCACCACGACGAAATCCAGCAGGCGGCAATTTCTTATTTCTGGATGAGCCACAACACGATTTTACAAGCGCTTTCCAGCCTCGGCATCGTGGGCTTTACGGGGCTGATGATTCATACGCTGATCAAATACAAAACGTTTGCGAAACGCAATTATTTTTCGTATTTTTGCATGATTATGATCATTGCGACCGAACTTTACGGAATGATCGACTGTTTAATGCCCGCGCCGTACTACGTCATGCCGCTCTTCCTGCTGTTGATTGTGGCGGACAGAACGAAGGCAGAATTTCAAAAAGCCATTCCTCCCTTGAAAAATCTGAGATAATCATTGACGGCTAAAAAAGTTTGCGGCGCGGGGCATTGCCCCGCGCCGCATTTTAATTATCTTTTCTGTTCGGCAAAACGAAAAATATGTTCCTGCCGTTTTGTTCCGCTAACAATATACGGTTTACGATCAGACGTCCCAAAGCTCTTTTCTGCCCGTGGATACGCCGTCCGCGCCGGCGGACAACGCGGCGAGCACATCTTTTTTCGTTTCGATCAGACCGCCCGCTATGATCTTTGTATGCGTTTTATCCACAAAACTCTTTACGGCCTTGGGCAAAATGCCTGGCATAAGTTCTGCATAGTCGGGCTTTGTGGAAGCCACGATATCCAGCGCGGTGGCCACCGATACGGAATCGATGATGAAAAACCGCTGCACCGTACCGAGCCCCAGCTCTTTCGCCGCCGAGATCATATGGTTTTTCGTACTGATGATTCCGTCCGCACCGCATTTTTTCAGATATTCCAACGCACGTTTATCTTTTCCGATCCCTTCGGCAATATCGATATGAATGTAAACGCTTTTATCCCGTTTGCACGCGAGAAGATCGGGCAAAGTAAGAATATCCGCTTTCAGCATAAAAATTGCCGTTACGGGGCTTTTTGTCGCCAACAGATATTCTTCGTCCGTCCGCACTGCGGCGATGACCGGGTTAATCAGATCGAGCATACTTTCTCCGTTATACGCGATAAGGCGCGGTGGCGACGACGTTCGCCCCCTCGTTATCGACGTTTTCTATTATTATATCACCGATATCGACGTTTTTCAAGACCTTTGCCTCTTTTATCCTGCGCATAACGTCAAAAATCCCGGTTTTTTTGACGGCGCGATCGGTTTTGACGGGCACGCGGGCATTATTTACGCCCCTCACCGTACTTGTCACCACGCGGCGCGGTTCGATCGTTTCGGATACGGCATATTCCTTTCCCTTAGGGCAAAAATTACCCGTTACAATAACTTCGCCGTCTTTTTTTTCCACATTCATTGCGCAGCCGCGCGGACATTGTATACAAATCAGTTCCATTTTCACGCCCTCCTGTTCACAGAGATCCTGACGTACTTTGCCGACGCGATCTCCTCCGCTTTCAGCGTAACGCTTTCCATTTCCCCGGGGGCGACTGCAATTTTATTGAACTTTTTCACCGCAACGCCCGTATCCACCACGATCTCCGCGTTTCGGAAAGCCGCGCGCACCCTGAAATAAAGCTTTTGCGCTTCTTTTTTATTTCTGTCGAGCTTCTGCGGCAGCACGTATGCCGTGTTTTCTCCGTTTTCGGTCAAAATATAATCTTTTTTCCGTTCGCCCTCCAGCACATAACGCGCCGCACTTTTTCCCGCAGTTTCCGCTTCTTCCGAAACGAAATCGACGAGATCGTGCACGTGAAGCACGTTTCCGCAGGCAAAAATTCCCTCTATCTGCGTTTCCCTGTCGCCGTCCACCTGCGCGCCTTTCGTACGGGAATCGAGCGAAATGCCCGCGCGTTTGGTCAGTTCGTTTTCGGGAATAAGACCTACGGAAAACAAAACGGTATCGCAATCGAAGTGTTTTTCCGTACCGGGGATCGGCCGTTTGTTTTCATCCACACGCGCGAGCGTTACGCCCGTAACGCGCTCCTTCCCCTCGATCTCCACAACGGTATGTTCGAGGTAAAGCGGAATATTGAAATCGTTAAGACATTGCGCGATATTGCGTTTCAGCCCGCTGGAATAGGGCATGATCTCGCTGACGCACAAAACCTTTGCGCCCTCCAAAGTCATGCGGCGCGCCATGATGAGCCCGATATCGCCCGACCCTAAAATGACCACGCGCTTGCCCGGCAACCAGCCTTTCAAGTTGACGTACTTTTGCGCCGTGCCCGCGCTGAACAATCCCGCGGGACGCGTTCCCGCGATATTGAGCGCTCCCTTACTCCTTTCCCTGCACCCCATGGCAAGGATGACGGCTTTCGCTTCGATCGTGAAAATACCGCTTTTATTCATACACGTCACCCGCTTTTTATCGTCCAGCGAGATGACGAACGTATCGGTAAGCGTTTCGATATTGCGCTTTTCCGCTTCATCGATGAATTTGTGCGCATATTCGGGGCCCGTCAGGTTTTCTTTAAAACGCGTCAGACCGAAACCGTTATGGATACACTGTTTCAAAACGCCGCCGACCGCGCTTTCGCGTTCGACGATGACTACATCCTTACAACCGGCGTCGTAAGCCGCTATAGCCGCGGCAAGTCCCGCAGGACCGCCGCCGATGATTACCAGATCTCTTTTCATATTTCACCGCCGACTATTATAAAAGATTTTTTGCCGTTTTTGGTAACTTCGTCAAAGCGAAGGCCGTATTCCTTCATCAGAAGTTCCAGCTGAGCAGGCTGGCAGAACCCGCTTTGGCACCGCCCCATGCCCGCACGCGTTCTGAGTTTTATCCCGTCAATGGTTCTGGCCCGCGGATTGCGGGTGAGCGCTTCTCTGATCTCTCCCAAAGTAACGCTTTCGCAACGGCACACGATCTGCCCGAATTCGGGATTTTCGGCAATGATCTTGTTCTTTTCCTCAACGGAAAGTTTCTTAAAGAACGCATAGCTTTTGCGATTCGGATTAAAATCGGAATTTTTCTCCGCATGGAATTTATCGGCGATCTTTTCCGCGATGTATTTGCCGATGGCCGGCGAAGAAGTGAGCCCCGGCGATTCAATTCCCGCCGCATTAAACAGCCTTTCTCCCCCTTCTTCCAGCACAAAATCGTGGCGGTCGCTGTATGCTCGCACTCCCGCAAACGACGTAATCGTTTCGCCGAGCGGCAACCGATCGCACATTTTTTTCGCTTTGCCCAAAATATCGTCAAACCCTTCGCGCCGAATGGAAGTATCGAAAGTTTCTTCCTCCACGGAAGTGGGGCCGATCAGCGTGTTTCCGTCGGTTGTCGGCGTTACGAGCACGCCTTTTCCCGCTTTCGTGGGCACGGTGAAAATGGTGCTCTTTACATATCCGGCCGTAGAAGAATCGAGCAGAATATATTCGCCTTTTCTCGCATGTACCGTAAAATTCGCCTTGCCGAAAAGCTCCGCGACCTTCTGCGATCCCGCACCCGCGCAGTTGATTACGTATTTCGCATTGACGCTGCGTCCGTCCGCAGCGGAAAGCCGAACGCTGTCGCCCTGCTCTTCCGCCGCTACGACTTCGAAATCGGTGAAGAGTTCCGCGCCGTTATCCATCGCGTTGCCCATCGCCGCAATCGTAAGCGTGAACGGACAAACGATGCCGCCCGTCGGCGCATACAGCGCGGCAAAAACTTCCTTGGAGACGTTCGGTTCGCGCCGCAAAACTTCCTCTTTATTCAAAATTTCAAGGCCCTTTACGCCGTTTTTCTTTCCGCGTTCCACAAGTTCTCTTAAGGTATTTTCCTGTTCTTCGTCGAACGCAAGCACCAGGGAAGCGTTGTTTTTGTATTCCACCCCGAGCTCTTTACATACCGTTTCCATCATCGCGTTGCCAAGCACGTTGAACTTCGCTTTCAAACTTCCTTCCGCCGCGTCAAACCCCGCGTGAACGATGCCGCTGTTCGCCCTGCTCGCCCCCGCCGCTACGTCCGAAGCCGCTTCCAAAACGACTGTTTTCAAACGGTAACGCGCGAGCTCCCGCGCCGTAAGCGCGCCGATACAGCCTCCTCCGACGATCGCAATGTCGTACATATTTTTCATCTCCTGTTTATTAATTGAATTCAAAATTTTATTTTTAAACCGCACTTTGCAAAAAATAGAACGCTTTTCCTTAAAAAGAATACTTTTTCTTACGAATTATTTCAAAAAGAAAATACAGCAAACCCGTGTGCCGATTGTCCGCATAAAACGATAAAAACGCTTCAGCTTTTAAACCGCGCATAAACTTTCAGTCTTCGTCGCAACGTTCCACGGAAAGTATAAATTCATTTTCTTTGAGAATCTGCGCTATGTATTCCACGGAAAATTCCCTGTCCGTAGTGATGATGGCGTCGTAATACAATTTGCCGTCTTCCCTTGCGGCCGTAATACGGGCAAACCGCTCCACCGCAAAAAGCCGTTTCACGGTTTCGCTCTCGTCACAGATCTCCTCAAATTTAACGCGAAGTTGCAAATACTTTTTCGTTTTGAAGAGCTTGAAGTTAAGGTGCATGATACACTGCACGATGATAAGAAGCGCCGTGGAACCTACGGCGACGATGTAAAGCCCGCTGCCTGCCGCCATACCTACGCCGGCCGTTGCCCAGACGCCCGCCGCGGTAGTAAGCCCGCGGATCAACGTCTTTCTGTAGATGATCATGCCCGCGCCGATAAAGCCGATACCGGAAACGATTTGCGCCGCAACGCGCGAAGCGTCGAAATCGGCAACGTCTGCAAAACCGTATTTGGAAACGACCATCATAAGCGCCGCCCCCGCACATACGATGGTATGCGTGCGGATGCCCGCTTCTTTGAATCTGAGCTTTCTTTCAAACCCGATAAAAAAACCGAGCAGAATCGAAAGCACGATCCGCAAAAGATAAATCAACTCTTCCCGCCAATATTCCATTTCGTTTTCTCCGTTTAAAATAAAAACAGGAAAAGCAAATCAAACCGCTTTCGTAAAAAGTGGTTCAATTAAGCTTCTCCTTTTCTCCGCTTAAAAATATAATTGCGCATATCGCGCGCTTTACTATTTATAGTATATGCTTTCATGCGGTATTTGTCAAGACCAAAATAAAAAATATTCGAAAAAAAAACGAATGGTTATTCAATTTACTTGCTTCCGCTCGATTTTTGCGTAAGATTACGCATTTTACCGCATAATTTTCGATTTATACAATCGCAATTTTTTATTTAACTTGCGTAAATTATTTGACTATTTTTTTAATTTATCGATTATCTTCGACTTTTTAGTGCAAATTGCGACAAAAATCGACTGTTGTCGAAAAGTAAATTCTCTATAAACGCGTTTTAAGAGACATGGAAAAAGCCACGGCAAATATTTGCCGCGGCTTTTTTTGGTGGACCGCACGAGTACCGCCCTCGTGTCTTGAAAGTTTCCGCCCCGTTTTCTACATACTTATTTTGTCTTTGTTCTCCGCCCCGACCTTTCGGCAAACAAACCGATCGGGGAATATGCCGCTTAAATCGGAACACCTGCCACGGCAAGAACAAGCGTTTCGTTCCCTATTCTGAATTTCATGCCCGACGCCGACCGATAGGTAACCGACGGCGAACAACGCTTAATTAAGCAGCGTATGCCAATTCGTTATTAGAATCTGCATTTAAATTTAAGTTTCCGTTTTTACGCAGCCGAGCCTGCGGTATGCTTACGGCGGCTTCCGCTCCCAATCGAATCTTCTAGCGGCCCGCTTTAACGCTTTTCAGCGTGTATTATATTATACGCGACAAAACAACGTTTGTCAACATATTTTACTTTTTAACGATTCTGCAAAAACTTAGCCCACGAATAATCGCTCAAATCGCACGAAGCCCATCGATCCAAAACTGCTGAATATTCTTCGATGCGCATTAAAACTTTTTCTTCAAAGTTTTTATTCTCTCTGACGATTGCCGTCAGCTCGTAATACATCAGACCGCACGCGTGTTCTTTTACGTGCACGGCGGAATAAGCCTGAGCGATCGCCCGATATCGCGCTCCGTCCGCCTCGTCCATCGATTTCGCCCGCGCGTGCAAATTTAAGATGGCGCGGCGCGCAAGCGGCATTTTTACTTTGCCTTCCGCCCATGCGCGGCAAAGATCGATCGTCTGTAATGCGTCCGATTCTCCGACGTGCGCTTTCAGCTCCTCGGCAGGCTTTTTTGCGCATTCGAAAGCGAACATCACAACCGCTCTGCGCGGCAAAGCTGAAATTCTGGCGCAAAGCGGCGCAATGCAAAGGCTTTCTGAAACAAACAATATCTTATTTTTTCTTTTTATGCGTTCGTAAACGTCGGAAAACAGTTCCATTTGTTAATCCGTAACCAAAAACCTCACGCGTTCCGATTTTTGCAATGAACGACAACTCACCTCGCGGAAAGAGCAGAAGTTCAAGCATAAAACGACGCGATACATTGTAAAACCATAAAGATTTCGCTTTCTCAATAAAATGAGTATATTAGCCGCACCGAGAGATACAAATATATTGCCGACATCAGCTATGAAAACAGGTTCATCCAATGTAAGGCCAATCGACTGACCGGAACTTGTTATAGAACACTTCAAGATAAAGTAAAATTTATTGTTACACCGTCAACATTAATATCGGAATAATAATGCATAAGTTGATAAGGAACAGCCCCGATAAACTCTGCCGACACATTTGAGACTGTAATAGCCGTATCATCTTTCGTTTGTTTATCTGAAATAAGAGCAATTTCCGAGAAAATTTTTGCAAACAAGCGCCCGTCGGAAACGGGCGCTTTCATTCTTTTGCAAGCCGTCATTGATCATACGTATCGCATAACACGGTGCCGACATTGATTTATCGCAACTCTTTAGCAAAAAATTTTTGACCTTTTATTTTACCATTTCGATATCGAACGGCGTAATCTGGTAAACGTAATAGTTCAGCCAATTCACATACAATAGATTGGCGGTGCTCGCCCAGGACATATTGACCTTTCCGTCGGCACCGATATAATTTTCCGGCTTTTCTATCTTCATACCCTTGGCGAGATCACGTTCATATTCGTATAAAAGCGTTTCACGGTCGTATTCCGCATGACCCGTGATAAAGAAAAACCGATTGTCGGCAGACTTTAAAATCGCAGCTCCGGCTTTATCGGAAGAAGCTAAAAGTTCCAGCCCGTCCACGCCTTGAACGGCATCTTCGTCGATAGTGGTATGCCTGGAATGCGGCATGAAGAACACGTCGTCAAGGCCTTTGAGCAGCTGTTCGTATTCCACAAGTTTTTTATGCCCGTATACGCCGAACAGTTTTTTGTCGAGCAGTCTTTTGCGTATTCCGTAATAATGATACAACGCCGCCTGCGCACCCCAGCAAATAAAAATCGTGCTGGTGACGTTGGTCTTTGCAAACTCAAAGATATTTTCAAGCTCCGGCCAATATTTGACTTCTTCAAAATCGATGGTTTCCACGGGCGCGCCCGTAACGATCATGCCGTCAAATTTGCGGTTTCTGATTTCGCTGAACGGTTTATAAAACCGTTTAAGATGTTCGAGCGGCGTATTTTTGCCCGTATACGATTCCGTACTGATTAACGTCACGTTGATTTGCAGAGGCGAATTGGACAAAAGCCGCATCAACTGCGTTTCGGTAACGATCTTGGTAGGCATCAGGTTGACGATGGCAATTTCGATCGGACGGATATCCTGACTTGCCGCGCGTTTTTGAGACATTACGAAAATATTTTCGCCCGCAAGCGTCTTGAACGCGGGAATATCTTTTGGAATAATAATCGGCATACGTCCCCCTTATTTTACGGCTTTCAGCGCGTTATCGATATCCGCGATAAGGTCTTGCGCATCTTCCAGGCCGCAGGAAAAACGCACCAGGTCGGGCGTAATGCCCGCCGCAACGAGTTCTTCGTCCGTCATCTGCCTATGCGTCGCGCTGGCGGGATGCAGGCAACAGGTACGCGCGTCGGCAACGTGGGTGGCGATCGCCGCGATTTTAAGATTCTTCATGAACGTTTCCGCAGCCTTTCTTCCGCCTTTCACGCCGAAGCTCACAACGCCGCAGCTTCCGTCGGGAAGATATTTCTTTGCGAGTTCGTGATATTTATCGCCTTCCAGTCCGCAATAGCGCACCCAGCCGACTTTCGGGTGACTTTGCAAAAACTCCGCAACTTTCTGCCCGTTTTCGCAATGTTTTTTCATTCTGACGTGCAGACTTTCCAGTCCTAAATTGAGCAAAAACGCATTCTGCGGGGACTGAACGGAGCCGAAATCGCGCATAAGCTGCGCCGTTGCTTTGGTGATAAACGCGCCCGCAAGCCCGAATTTTTCCACATATGTTATACCGTGATAGCTATCGTCAGGCGTACACAATCCGGGGAACTTTTCGGCGTGCTTTTTCCAGTCGAATTTACCGCTGTCCACGATACAGCCGCCGACTGCCGCGCCGTGCCCGTCGAGATATTTTGTGGTGGAATGGGTAACGATATCCGCACCCCATTCTATCGGACGGCAATTCACGGGCGTTGCAAAAGTATTGTCGATGATGAGCGGAACGCCGTGCGCGTGCGCGACGGAAGCGAACAATTCGATATCCAGCACGGAAAGCGCGGGATTGGCGATGGTTTCGCCGAAGACCGCTTTCGTGTTAGGGCGAAATGCCTTATCGAGCTCTTCCCTGGTAGCGTCGGGCGAAACAAAGGTGAATTCGATACCCATTTTCTTCATCGTAACGGCAAAAAGGTTATATGTACCGCCGTAAATTTCCGCGCTGGCAATGACGTGATCGCCGCAGTTTGCAATATTGAAAACGCTGTAGAAGTTTGCCGCCTGCCCGGAAGAGGTGAGCATTGCGGCGGTGCCGCCTTCGAGCTGACAGATCTTTGCCGCGACATAGTCGTTGGTCGGGTTCTGCAAACGGGTGTAAAAATATCCGCTCGCTTCCAGATCGAAAAGTTTGCCCATATCCTCGCTGGTATCATATTTGAACGTGGTGCTCTGTATGATGGGAACCTGTCTCGGTTCTCCGTTTTTCGGCTGATAGCCGCCCTGAACGCAAATTGTATCTCTTTTCATATCGGACTCCTTATTTAAATTCTTTGATCTCCCTTTCCGCTTTCCGCGAAAGGTCTTTTTCCTTTAACGTCTGTTTTTTATCGTAAGTATGTTTGCCTCGGCAAAGGCCGATCTCCACCTTGACGAGCGCTTCCTTAAAATACATTTTCAAAGGAATAAGCGCATAGCCTTTCTGGTTGACTTTGCCTGCAATGCGCGCGATTTCCGCCTTTTTCAAAAGCAGTTTCCGATCGCGCTTTTCCTCGCGCGAGTTGAATTTTCCCGCGCCGTCAAAAACGGAAATGTGCGCGTTCTTCATGAAAACTTCTCCGCCCGCAATCAGACAGAAACTGTCTTTTAAATTGACTTTTCCTCCGCGGATCGATTTCACTTCCGCGCCTTCGAGAACGACGCCGCACTCGTAAGTTTCGTCGATAAAATAATCGTGCGACGCGATTTTGTTTACTGCTATCGTCTTTATATTCATAAATTCATTATACTTGGTTTTCCCCTGCCGCGCAATCGTTTACAAGGGAAAATTCCGCCTTTCTGTTCATTAAATTCACGCCTTCCACGCGTATTTTTACGCTCTGCCCCAAACGGTAAGCCGTCTTTTTGTTTTTGAGAACGTAATTTTTTTCGTCGAAATCATACCAGCCGCCCTTGAGCGTTTCGATACGCACTAACCCTTCCGCGGTGTTTTCCAGTTCGACGAAAATTCCGAAGTTTGTCACGCCCGAAATCACACCGTCAAACGTTTCGCCGATGTGGCGCGCAAGATAAGAAACCTTATAAAAATCGTCCACCGCACGTTCGGCTTCCTGCGCGGAAATTTCCTTGGCGGAAGACTGCGCCGAAACGTCCGCCACCTGATCGGCATATTCCTTTTTCGCCGCGGATACGCCCTTTTTCAGACACGTGCGCAAAATTCTGTGCACCTCGAGATCGGGGTAGCGGCGGATCGGGGAAGTAAAATGGCAATAATGCTCGCTCGCCAAACCGAAATGTCCGATATCCGTCGGAGAGTACTTCGCCTTTTGCATGGTACGCAACATGACGGTATTGACGACGGGATAAAAAGGCTTATCTTTCACGCTGTTTAATATTTCGCTGAAGTCTGCGCCCGTCACGCTTTCCTTGCGCTGCGGATTTAAGCCGAGTCCTTCCAGAAAGTCGTAAAACGCCGCGAGTTTGCCCGCTTCCGGCTTTTCGTGGATACGGTAAACGCAGGGCGCTTTCGCCTCGAAAAGATGCTTTGCCACCGTTTCGTTGGCCAGGATCATAAATTCTTCGATCAAACGGTGCGCCGTATCGCGCTCCCGCTTTTCGACGACGATCTCGCCGTCTTTTACGGTGATCTGCGCTTCGGCAAGTTCGAAATCCACGCTGCCGCGCGCCGCGCGTTTTTTAGCGAGGATTTCGAAAAGTTCTTCCATATTCTTTAAAAGCGGAATCAGCCGGGCGTACTTTTTGCAAAGCGTTGCGTCGCCGTCTAAAATTTTCTGCACGTCGGTATACGTCATGCGCGCCGCGCTTCTGATCACGCCTTCCGTGATTTCATAGGAAACCGCTTCGCCGCTTTCGTTCACGTTCATCACGCAGGAAAGCGTGAGCCGTTCTTCGCCTTCCACCAAAGAACACGCTCCGTTCGACAAGCTTTCCGGCAACATCGGCACGACTTTTTCGGGAAAATACACGCTCGTAGCGCGGGCAAACGCCTCTTTATCGACGGCGCCGCCCTCCTTGACGTAATGCGAAACGTCCGCAATATGCACGCCCAGCTTGTACATTCGATCGTCCTTCTGCAAGGAAATGGCGTCGTCAAAATCGCGCGCGTCCTCGCCGTCTATGGTGATGATGAGCTCGTCGGTAAAATCTTTTCTGCCGAACTTTTGCGACGCGATATCTTCCGAAGCGGCTTTTTTTGCCGCGGCCTTTACCGCTTTGGGAAAGTCCCCCGCGACGTTGAAGACATGTTCTATGCTTTTCAGTTCCGCTTCCTTTTCAAACTGTCTGCCGAAAACTTCTGTAATTTCCCCCTGCGGATTGCCCCGTCTCGGATAAGAAGTGATTTTTACGGCAACTTTGTCGCCGCTTTTCGCACCGAGATTTGCGCCGTGAGGAATGAAAATATCGGCAAAATATCTGCGTTCGTCGGGCGTGACGACCCCGCCGTAACGATTATTGACAAACGTTCCCGAAAGCTCCGCATATCCGCGGGCGAGGATTTTGACGACTTCCGCCTGACGGGAATGCCCGCGCGAACGAATTTCCCGCGCGAGCACGCTGTCGCCGTGCAGCGCGCCGCGAAGATCTGCCGCGGCGATATAATAATCGCCGTTTTCGTTCAGCAAAAAGGCGTACCCCCGTTCGCTTCCCTGCAACTTGCCCTCGACAAAAACCTCAGCGCGTTCTTTTTCAGCGGACTTTTTCGATGAAGGAAGTTTCGGTTCGTAAGCGCGGGCGCGCTTCCCGCCGCGGCGCGTTATTTGATTTGACTGCGCTCCACGACCGTTTTTACCGATTTTTTCGCCAAAGACGCCCGATATGCCGCGATGATCCTTTC
>CALVXL010000158.1 GCA_944369635.1 uncultured Clostridia bacterium | reverse complement strand
AGGAGAAAGATTATGACAAGCAACAAAAAAGTATTGGCATTTATCGAAGAGACCAAGGCTTTGTGCGATCCCAAAGAAGTCGTTTGGGTAGACGGAAGCGAATCGCAGCTGGAAGCTTTCAGAAAGCAGGCTGTGGAAGAAGGGATTCTGATCAAACTCAATCAGGAACTTTTGCCGGGATGCTATCTGCACCGCACCACGCAGAACGACGTTGCGAGAGTAGAAGGCAGAACCTTTATCTGCTCCAAGAATAAGGACGATTCTTCGCCGATCAACAACTGGATGGAAACGAGCGAAGCGTACGATATGCTGAAAAAACTGTTCAAGGGATGCATGAAGGGCAGAACGCTCTACGTCATCCCCTATTCGATGGGCGCTGTCGGCTCCAAGTTCTCCAAGATCGGTATCGAACTCACCGACTCCATCTACGTCGTGCTGAACATGGCGATCATGACGAGAGTGGGCCAGAAAGTTTTGGACGTTCTCGGCGACGGCGATTTCGTCAAAGGTTTGCATTCCTATGCGGAACTTTCCGAAGAAAAGAGATATATCTGCCACTTCCCCGAAGACAACACCATCATGTCCATCAACTCCAACTACGGCGGCAACGTGTTGCTCGGTAAAAAGTGCTTTGCGCTGAGAATCGCTTCTTACCTCGGCAAGACCGAAGGCTGGATGGCGGAACACATGCTGATCCTCGGCGTGGAATACCCCAACGGCGAAACCAAATACATCGCGGCGGCGTTCCCGTCGGCTTGCGGCAAGACCAACCTCGCAATGCTCATTCCGCCCGAAGTTTACAGAAAGAAGGGCTATAAAGTCTGGTGCGTGGGCGACGATATCGCCTGGATCAGAGTGGGCGAAGACGGCAGACTTTACGCCGTCAACCCGGAAAACGGCTTCTTCGGCGTTGCTCCCGGCACCAACGAAAAGTCCAACCCCAACGCGCTTCACACCACGCAGAAAGGCACGATCTTCACGAACGTCGCTTACAATGCGGATAACAACACCGTTTGGTGGGAAGGTCTTGACAAGAATCCTCCCAAGAACGGCATTGACTGGAAGGGCAACCCCTGGAACGGCGATATGAAGGATGCCGACGGTAAGCCCATAAAGGGCGCGCATCCGAACAGCCGCTTCACCGCGCCTGCCGTGAACTGCCCGTGCCTGTCCAAGGAATTCGAAAACCCGAACGGCGTGCCTCTGTCCGCAATCGTATTCGGTGGCAGAAGAGCCAAAACCGCTCCGCTGGTTTATCAGTCCACGTCCTGGAACAACGGCGTGTTCGTCGGTTCTTCCATGGCGAGCGAAACGACGGCTGCCGCTACCGGTGCGGTCGGCGTAGTCAGAAGAGACCCGATGGCTATGCGTCCGTTTGTCGGCTACAACATGGGCGATTACTTTGCTCACTGGATTGAAATGGGCAAAAAGATCAAGAATCCGCCGAAAATCTTCAACGTCAACTGGTTCAGAACGGACGACGAAGGGCACTTCATCTGGCCGGGCTTCGGCGACAACATGAGAGTGCTTGACTGGATCCTGGCTCGTTGCGAAGACAAAGTCGACGCCGTTGAAACGCCGATCGGCTATGTTCCGAAAGCGGAAGACATCAACATCGAAGGTCTTGAAGGCATCACGGTCGACACCATCAAGGGCTTGCTCGAAATCGACAAGGAAACCTGGAAGCAGGAAGCGGACGGCATCGAAAGCTTCTACGGCGAACTCACCAGAGTGCCGCAGGAACTCAAAGATCAGCTCGCAAACCTCAAAGCAAAACTCAACGCGTAATTGCGTAAAGAAAAAGGTCGGACGATTTGTCCGACCTTTTTTATCGTCTAAAATGTACGGCATAACCTTTAAACGGCAAAAACTTCATTTGCAAAAGCGCCCCCGCACATACCGTGCGGGGGCGCTTTTGCCGCCGTTTTTGAAATTTTCGTAAAGATCGGGGAAAACAGCGAACTAAAAATGCATCGGGAGTAAAAAGCGCGTAAACGATTCGATTTTCATTAAAAAAGCAAAGCGAAAAGTCAGTTTTTCAATGAGCCCTGCAGGTATTTTTTGGGGGACGTACCGTAATAATTGGAAAAACAGCGGTAAAAAGTTTGCAGGGAATTGAATCCGCAGTCGAGCGCGGTGCTCAATATGTCGGCGTTTTCGTCTTGCCGCATGCGGGCGATGAACTGACGCGCGCGCAGGCGGTTTAAATATTCTTTCAGGTTAAAACGGAAAAAACGGTTGAAAATGCGCGAAAAATAATATTTGCTGTATCCGAATTCCGCAGAAAGGGAATCCAAAGTGATTTCCGCAGAGTAGTTGTTCTCCAGGTAGTCGAGAACTTTTTTCATGGTGTGAAAATCTTCCTCTGCGGCGTCGGAAAATCCCGTAATTTCTGTGATCGAACCGAGAATCAGATTGACGTATCCTTTCAAAATAAGGGGATTTCTTTTTTCGGTGAATTCCGGCATGATGTCGGCAACGCGGGTGCAGACTTCTCTATCGGCAATGTAATTATAGCCGATCCGTTTTTTTCCCCGCGCTTTGAAATAATCGTCCAGATAGTCTGCGGGAATAATCAGAATGCGGCAGGTTCTCCCGTGGGAATTGAAGGAGTGCACGTCATAGGAATCGCAAATGCAAAGCTCGCCTTTTTTCAGGATGTGCGGCGTGCCGTTGATGTACGTTTCCACGTCGTCGCTGAACGCGTACAGAAGTTCCACCGCGGTGTGAAAATGCGGTTCGCACGCGCTCGGCGCTTCCATAAAATCTATGTACGTTATTTTTTCGCGGTTGGTTTCGTAAAAAGAATGCATGATCTTTTCCCCCCTTATAAAGCAATAATCGCAAAAATTGAGAATAAATTCCCTAATTTCAAAGAGAATTGACCGAAATTACGCCTTATAATAAGAATAGAAGTGAAACTATTATAGCGCATTGCGCTTGTAAATGCAAGCGCGGAGGAAAGGAATATGAAAAAAATAAATCTCGCCATCATAGGGTATGGCGGTATGGGGTCGTATCACGGCGATCTCGTAAGCACGCTGGAGAACTATCATATCACGGGGATATACGATATCGACGGTGCACGTTATGAAGTTGCCAAGGAAAAAGGGATAGAAACGGCGTATGCGTTTACTTCCAAAGAAGCCGTCGCCGCCGATAAAAATACCGATACCGTGCTCATCGCAACGCCCAACGATATGCACCTGCCGTACGTAAAATATTTTGCGCAGGCGGGCAAAAACATCATCTGCGAAAAGCCCGTCGCGCTCTCAAGCGACGAATATGCCGAAATGCTGGAGATTACAAGAAAATGCGGCGTAACGTTCATGGTGCATCAAAACCGCCGCTGGGATAAGGATTTTCTCATCGTCAAACGCATTTACGAAGAAAATACCGTCGGCAAACTGTGGCGGGTGGAATCGCGCGTGCAGGGCGCAAACGGAATCCCCGGCGACTGGCGCAAATTTAAGGAAACGGGCGGCGGCATGATGCTCGATTGGGGCGTGCATCTCATCGACCAGTTCGTCTACATGATCGGCGAACTGCCAGAAAGCGTTTACGCCGACTTTTCATATGATTTGGGCTTCGAAGTGGACGACGCGTTCAAACTGCAACTCCGCTACAAAAACGGGTTGCGCGCGGAAATCACGGTGGATACCAACTGTTTTTGTCCGTTGCCGCGCTGGATGGTCTACGGCGAAAACGGTACGGCGGTGGTAAAAAACTGGGAGCTCGAAGGGGAAATCGTCAAACCCGTATACGCAAAGGATTTAAAAATCGCGGGCATTACGGCGGGCAACGGTTTTACCCGTACCATGGCGTACAGAAGCGCGGAATCCGTCGTCAGACAGCCGCTGCCGCAGGTGAGCGTGGAGGATCGGCCGTTTTATAAAGAATTTTACGATGTTGCCGTGGGCGGCAAAGAGCCGATGATTAAAAGCGATCAGGTGATGGCGGTGATGAAGATCATGGAAGCGGCAAAACGATCTTCCGATACGGGGGAAGTCGTAAAAGTGAAATATTGAGGAGGAAACAAAATGAATATTACAATTTTTTCCGAATACGGAAAAGACTTCAGGGAAAACGAAGCGATACGCGCGATGCACCCGAAGGGACTGCACGAAACGCTGAAAGAAATTTTTTCGTCGGTCGGTCACGTTACGACCGTTTACCAGGATGACGGCGATCACTGCGCGCGCTTTACCGAAGAAATATTAAATAATACAGACGTTCTGGTGTGGTGGGGACATAGCATGCACGAGGATGTGCCCGACAGCCTTGCGGAAAAAATCGCCGCGCGCGTACAATGCGGCATGGGCGTTATCTTTCTGCATTCGGCGCATATGTCCAAGCCTTTCCGCCGTCTGATGGGCACGTCCTGCACGCTCAAATGGCGCGAAGTCAACGAACGCGAGCGGCTTTGGGTAATCGATCCCGTCCACCCCATCGCGCGGGGCGTGGGGGAATACGTGGAGATCGCCCACGAGGAAATGTACGGGGAATCCTTCGATATTCCCGCGCCCGACGAAACGGTGTTCATCGGTTGG
>CALVXL010000157.1 GCA_944369635.1 uncultured Clostridia bacterium | reverse complement strand
ATACGTAGCGGTAAGGGTTTTGCCGTTCAGATCGAGCACGCCGCTCGTCGTGGAAGACACTAAATTCACGTCGGTATAAGTAACGTCGTTATTGAGTTTTACGCTTACATAATTACCGCTTTCGAGCAGTCTTCTCAAAGAAACGCCGTCCGTCGCAAATACTTGGATATCTTCTTTGTTAACGTTTGTAAAAGTAAACGGCTGTTCCACTTCACCCCAATCGTAAAGCGCGATTTTCGGCGTTTCGGCATCGAGGGTAATGAGCTTGACGTCGCCGACAAATTCAACGCTGTTATCCTGATCGGGATAATTCTTCACATAGTCTTTAAGTCCGGCATTCAGCAAGATCGCGGAACCGTTTCCGCCCGAACCGCCCCTGTTCGCCACGAAATCTTCAACATATTCCTGGGTGGATTCGATCGTGGAATCGGTAATCACTAATTTACCGAACTTGGACTCGATCGCCGTGCCGCCTTTCACCGTACTGTTCGTGATGACAAAATCGCCGCCCATGGGCTTATAAATCGTTACGCCGTCCACCGCTGTGGTTTCCACATAAGAATCAATCAGTTCAAAATCTGCGCCTTCATAAGTGTTGTTCCCCGTCAAAGCGTAATAAATGCAGGAAATTTCCGCATTCGACACTTTAACGGACGAGTTGCCGAACGCAAACACGCCGGTGCTACCCGTCATCGTACAGTTTTCGCAATTCACTACGGAACCGTCCGCCGCGGTAAGCGCCGTAGAATAGAAATCACCGTATCCGTCGCTGTTGTTATACGTGGATTCCACCGCAATCGTACAATTTACCACATCTACCGTACCGTTGCTGATATAAATACCGGTTATATCCGCATTGCCTTCGCCCGTATTGGTCGTCTTTGCGTCGATGCTGCAATTCTCAATACGTCCGGACGGTACATTAAACAATTTAACCGTAGGTACCGTATATTCGCCGAGTTCACTGGAAAAATGAATATTCACGTCGTTCATATTGAGCGCGGAACCCTGAACGGTTATAGCTGAAACGTTATTGACCGTGGAAACTTCCATATCGACATTTTCGAGCGTAACTTCCGATGTCGATCCAGAGCTGTTAAGCGCTGTCACGGTTGCGACATTTACGCAACCGTTAAGCGTTACGTTGGTCAGCGTAACGTCGCCCTTACCAGACACGTTGCCGTTAAGCGAAACATCCTGCAGCGTAATCGAGCCGCCGCTTACGTTGTAATCGCCGTTTATTACGGTGTTTTCTTTACCGTTCGCCCCGACGAGCGTTACGTTTTTATTTCCCAAATCGATTTCGGGAAGGAACTGCGTACCGGCACCGACTACAACTTCAAAACTGTCCTGTTCCTCATTCTGCGCGATACTTTCAAACGCTTTTTCCAAAGTGTTCATTTCCACGCCGTTCACTTCTACCGAAGTCGAAGCATTGTACTGCACCGCTTCGATGCCGAAGTTGAGCGAACCGTTTACGGCATCCACGCCCCAAGGCAACGTGATTTCGATATTTTCCACGACCGCCGTGTTGGCGCCCTCCTGCGAACTCAGTTGCGTCCAATCCTGCACCGTCTTGCGGCTGCCGGAGAGAGCGCTCGCCTGTCCGCCGACACTGACTTCGAGCGTATTTAACAGCGCCAGATCGTCCGCCGTTTTCGCTTCGAGATAGACGAGATATTTCATCTTAACGCTTCCCGTGTTGGTGATGCGTAAAGCGAAACTTGCCGTCTCTCCCTGCGCCACGTTGTTCATCGTTACGGAAAACGCTTCTTCCCCCGTTACAGGCGCGATCGTTACCGTACCTTCTCCGGGATATACGCCGGAAAGCTTATCCTCCGCGACCGTACCTTTTTCCACCGTCTGCGCCGCGTCGTTGCTTTCGCCCCAAACGTCTACGAGTTCGAGATTGCCGACAAATTGCACTTCGCCGCTGCTGAGCGTGACATCGTTATCCTGCCTGTCGGTAAAGAGTGCAAACGTTGCCCCCGCAAGGAGCGAAATGCTGCATACGATCGTCAATACGGAAAGGGCGATCGCCGAACCTTTCTGTTTACCCTTTTTCATTGTTCTTCTCCTTTATATCCTTATACTTTTATATCCTTTGAAATTTCATTCCGAAAAAGCATTGTCGAGTTCCTGATCCGTCGCATTGCCCTGCGCGATCTGCACTGTAAAAATCGCTTTACCGCTCTTCAACATAAAGTCGTTTCCCGCTTCATCAGGCAATTCGACCGTTACGGTTATTCCTTTTTCCGCGTCGATTTCCATTTCCAGCCATTCCGTTATCGCCGTGTCGTTTTCCGTCCCGGCGAGTGCCTTTCCGTCCACCGTCACCACGAACGCGGCCGCCAAATCGCCGCTGAGCGTCGCTTTTACGCGATACTTTATCTTTACCGATGAAGTATTTTTGATGTTCAATACAACCTCTGCTTTATCGCCCGGCATAACGCCCGCCATAACAAGCGCGTTTTCCCGATCGAGAGTTGCGGTGCCACCAAGTTCAAAAGTTCCCGCCGTCATGGGCTTATCCATACTGTAGGTTTTTATTTCTTCCTGAAACTCCACCTGCGCGGATACGCTTCCGGCGGTAATTTCCACCGTGCGGTCGACCTTCTGTCCGAAGAGGGCATACGTTGCGCCCGCCAAAAGGCACAGGCTGAGAAGAATGGTCATCGCCGATACCAGAATTGTTGCTTTTCTGCCGCTTTTCATCCTATTCCTCCTTTACTGCGCCGCCTGCAATGCTTCGACGCAAACATCGAACACTACTTTTCCGCCCATGGCGCTGTTGTCGATTTCTCCTTCGTCAACAAAGGTCGCTTTGATTTTGAATTCTGCGGAGGTTGCCGTTTCGCCGCTCGTCAGAGTGCCGAATTTCACGTTTTGTCCTTTTTCAATATATTCGCCGAGAGAAAATTCCACTGCCTGCCCGCCGTTCGGCGTGAACGTGATGCTGATTTGCGAAAGCAACGCTTTATCCGCATCGGAAGTCGCCTGAACGTTTACAATGCTTACGAAATAATCGAAAGCCGCCGTTCCGTGATTTTCGATTTTGAGCGTCACTTCCTGCTCCACGCCCGGCAGGACATTGGAAAAATCAAAGAGTGCGGCGCCGTCCTGTTCAAGATCGACAACCGTTTTATCTTCATAACCGACAATTACGCCGTTGCCGTCCACCCGTTTACCCGTAACGGACGTGCGGTAAAGTTTTGCATCGAGCGTTGCCGCCTGCAAATGCACGTTCGTCTCCGTTTTATCGGAAAACAATGCGAACGTTCCCGCAACCAGCACCGAAATGCTCAACAACGCGATCACCGCAGCCAATATCACGGCTTTTATTCTCGATAAACGCATAACGATCCCCCTTTACTCTTCCGTCTCCGCGGAGTTTTCCTTTTCGGCGGATAAGAGCGCCGCACGCGCCTGACGGCGGCTTTCTCTGCGCTGCGCCTTTTTCTCTTCCTCGCGCCGCTCGCGTTCCGCCGAAAGATCGCCGTAAGAAATATCGATGATATCCTTTACCGCAGGCACCATCTCCGCGCGGTCGACTTTGATCTCGATCGGCTTTTCCTTAATGTTCAGCCCCGCGTTATCGGTATATGCCGCAAAATTATTGTTCTGCACCGTCAGCCGTGCGTAGACCGCGCCGCGTTTCAGCAAAATACGCACCACAAGCTTTTTGCCGAGATACACGCTGGCGCTCTTGTCGTTAACCACTTTTTTAACGCCTTCTTTTGTCTCCGCATGCGCGATGATTTCGTCTACATAACCTTTCTGTTCATTATTAAGATTTTCGTACGCCTGAGGATAAGGAACCGCCTCGTTGCGTTTAAGAAGAACCACGCCGTCTTCCTCGAGATTGACCATTGTCCCCTCCTGAGCGGGCTCATCCGTTTCTTCCTCTGAAGGTTCTTCTTTTTCCGTAGCTGCGTCCGTAACCGTCATGCTGTCCTTGACAACGGCAGGAGTTTCGCTTGCGGCATGGCGATTGGACGGCGCTTCGCCGAGGGGAACAAGCTCATATTCCTCTCCTTCCACCGTGACGAGTTTTCCCTTGACCGCCTTATTCCTGTTAATGCGAAACAACTCGACTAAAATCCATACAATCAGCACCAACGCCAGCGCGCAGATCACCGATACGCACACGATGAACAATATATCATTCATCTCCGTTATCCCTCCCTTTTTTCAATTGTTCTATTTCACGCCTGAGCGCTTCTATTTCTTCATCTTTATCCCGTTCGGAAACGCCGTCTTCCTTTTTTTCCTTGCGGCTTTCACGCACGATCCTTATAATCCTTACCGTTTCAAAAACGGCAATCGCCAATGCGGGAAGAATCATGCAAACGACAATCCCCGCTTTCGAACGGATGAATTGAACAAACGCGCCCAAAACGCCGCTATGCCAAACAACTTTTCCGATGATATCGCCGCTCGCGCTGGTAACGGTCTGTGTATCGTTTTCCACAGCCGTTCCTTTCATCGTATATTCATAGCCCGTGGAAACTTTTTTTATGGCTATGATTTTATGCGTTACGACGATTTTATTTCCGCCTGCCGGGTTTTTATAATAAAAAGTAAGCACGTCTCCGATCTGCAAATTATCGTAAAACGCCTGTCTGTCATCTTTCGGAACACGAACCGCAACCATATCGCCTTCCTTGATCTCGGGAGCCATCGACCCGCTCAACACGATGCGGTACTGACAGCCGAACAATACGGCGTCCTCACCCTTAGCCGAATAAAAGATCGTTATCGCAAGCGAAAAAGCCGCGAGCAATAAAAAAAGAGCGATCAAAATGCCACTTATGACGGACAGCGCTTTTTCGGCACGCTTCTTCATGGCAAAGACACACTCTTTAAACTATATATAATTTTAAGTTCGGAACTTTTACCCTGCGCTTCGTTCCCCACGCTTTCGGGCAAAGTATAAGTAACGGAAAACGTAAAACTGCCATCCACACTGATTTCCGCCTTGCCTTTCGCTAAAAATTCCTCCGCCGTTCCGTCAAACGCCGTTTCCCCGTTCACAACGACTTGTACGCGCAAAAAAGGATCGAGCTCGCTTTCACTGCCCCGTTCCGGCGCAACGGTAAAAATTGCGGCTCCTTCCGCCTTTGCGGAATGTTGAGTCGTTTTGCTCTCGCCGGGCAACAACCCTTCGAGCCGAACGGTTTCCGTTACGGGCGCAGCGTTGTTTTTCAAATCGAACCCAGTGTCGCTTTTTAAAATTACAGCGGCGGCAATAACGGTGCCGATTAAAAGCACCGCAACGACAGAAAGCACGACTGCGAGCGATTTTCCTTTCATTTGTTTTACCCCCGCGGTGACAGTTTATGACAACATACCGCAATATTTATGTATATTATAACACTAAAAAAAGGAAAATGCAATACTTTTTTTATTTTCTTTATAATTTTATCATCATTATTTTTATGAAACGTCTTCGAATACGGCATTACAATCGAAAAAGCCGGGAAAACGCCCGGCTTATTTTTCGTAATTGACCACTAAAATTTCCCGTCTCTTTCCGTATCGTCCCGCATGCGGTATCAGTTCGATAATACGGAAACGATTTTTGTCACACCATTCAATGAGACGTCCGTTGGTTTTCTTGTTATGATACAATAAATTTGACAACATGAACTTCTGCCCGTTAGCGTCGATCTTTTCCAAAAAGCGCAACAGTTTATCGTCCTGTTCCTCGTCCCACCCGTTGAACCCTCGTTTGCCGTCGTTATACGTCGCATTGGTCAGAATGTATGGCGGATCGAAATAAAAAACGGTATCTTTCGGAAAACGACTTAAATCAAAATCGTTGAAATCCATATTCAAAAGCTCGATATTTTTCGCCTTCGGAACGAAGGAAACAATCCTTTCGAAAATCGTTTCGTTACAGGCGCAATTTCCGACGGGGGTGTTAAATTCCCTGCGGGAATTGAACCGCATCTGATTTTGGAAACAATACATCTGTAAAACAAAGAGATCGAGCGGATTCTGATTGCGGTTATACTTTGCACGAAACGCCGCATACGTTTCCTTGTTTCCGCGTTCCAAGCCGTTTTCCTTTACGATTCGGGATATTTTTTTGCAAAGCTCCTCTTTATCCGTTTCCAGAAGCATTTTTACGATGCCGAATACGTAATCGTTATATTCGTTATAAACGACCTTCTCCGCAAAAACGTTTACCCCCACGTTGAAAGCGCCTCCCATTGCGTCCACAAATACGGAAAATTTTTGCGGCAGATTCGATAAAATCTGATCCACTATGTAATTTTTGCTGCCGCTGTAATTGAGCGGACTTTTCAGCACAGCGTCCTTTTCTTCCGTTTTCTTTCTGAAATAAATGAGCAATTCGCTGAGCCCGTTGCCGTCGCCTTTCTTGCTGGACTTGATGTTTTTATATTCGCGGAACGGAAACATTTTAACGGTAAGCGCGCCACCTTCGGCATATTTTTCGAAAATCTCCATCAACTCTTCTGCCGAAAGAAGCCCCTGCGTGCTGTAACTGACCACTATATGTTTGAAATTTGCGTTTTTAATCAGGTTTTCATACGCTTCTTTAACGGCGCTTTTTCGCGTATAGGCCGACTTTTCGGGTTTATCCGCGCGCCTGCCCGTAAGCCCGTTTATCTCAGGTTCATCGTATCTTACGATGGTTTCCAGAAGATGATATGCCGAAGAATAATCGGTGATCGTATACGGCGTATCAAGATATAGAATATCGCCCGACAACTGTTTGATCAGCTCGTCCGCATCCTCCCTGAAAACGCGGTTATTTTCGCAAAAAAGCGGTTTATGCTCCATTTCGAGCGGTTTATAATCAAACTTTTTTTCCGTTCTTTTATCCCATGTTTTCAAAAACGCTTCATACGTACCCGTTATATTGGATACGCTCATCGCGCTTTCCAGCAAAGAAGCCAACGCAAAGTAATATTCCTCTTCGCCGAGGATTTTTGTCTTTTTAAGGATTTCTATCTCCCGAGGTATGCCGTCTATCTTGTTTACCGCCGCGTCCGTAAAATACTGTCTTCCCCGTGCGGGAGAATAATTTTTCCAGATGAAATGCTCTTCGATAAAAGGATACTCTCTTTGATTGAAATATTCGAAAAATTCCGTTCCTGCGACTGCGCGGAACTTTCCGAACTTCGGTACTTTTGCATTTTTCACTTTTGCGCGGGTGATTACGTAAGAAGAATAAAGCAGGTCGTTGGCTACGATTTCGAATTTATCCTTAAAATAATCGCATACGCTTGCACTGCCCGAAAAAAGATCGCAGAAAATTCTTCCGCCGATCTTATTTTCTTCCATAAATTCGCTTATTTTTTCCAGCATCCGCTGTTTGTTGCCAAGATAACGCATTTTTCTCCTGAGTATTTTTCTGTATAATATTCTGACTTTACGTATTCATACCTGCTGTTTGCCTCTCCAGCAGAACGACGGATTCCACATGGCGCGTTTGCGGAAAAAAATCAAACGGGCGGACGTATTGCAAGGTAAATAACGGCGTAAAATTTTCCGATTTCACGATTGCGCCGTCAACTTCTTTTAAAGATCCCACAAGCAATCCCACATCCCGCGCAAGCGTAGCGGGATTACAGGACACGTAGACGATTTTATCGACGCCGGCTTCCGACGCGGCGGAAAGCACGTTCGCTTCCACCCCTTTGCGCGGCGGATCGAACACCAGCGTAACTTTTCCAAACTCTCTTTTCAGCGTCGGAATCAACGCGGGAAGAACATCTTCGCACTTGCCGCAGATATTTTCCATTTTATCGCTTAAATTATTGAAACGCGCCAGAGAATCGGCACATTTCACCGCTTCGGGCACAATTTCCACGCCGTATGCCTTTTTCGCTTTCTGCGCAAGCATTGCGGTCATCAACCCCGCGCCGCTGAACGCGTCGATCACGACGGAATCTTCGTCGGGAGCGGCAAGTTCCACTACCTTTTTATACATTTTTTCGCTCATTTCGGCATTGACCTGCAAAAAACTTTGTACACCGAATTCGTAGCGAATCTTTCCCATCGACGCAACATACGTGCTTTCGCCCCCGATCAAACGGAACGTTTTGCCGAAAATCACGTTGGTGCGCGCGTCGTTTACGTTGAGATAAAGGGTTACTTTCCCGAAAAGATCTTTCAGCCTGTCGTAAAGAAAATCCGTGCCCGCAATATTCTCTTTCAGGCAAACCATGGTTACGATGAACTGTTCGTTCACCGCCCTGACGACGATATGCCGCAAATCGCCTTCGTTTGTATCTTCCCGATAACCTTTTATATGGAATTCTTTTATGTATTCATTGAAAACCGCGATGATCTTCTCTGCCCAATCGGGATGAATCGGGCATTTATCCGTTCTGATCACGCGGTGCGTATTTTCCGCATAAAAACCGATAACCGTCTCCCCGTCCCTGTCCGCAACGGGTATTTGCAATTTATTGCGGTAAGCGTACGGATTGTCTGCGCGCACCGTCGGTTGCACTTCGGGATCTATCCCCGCGATTTTATGAAAACAATCCGCCACCGTTTTTCGCTTCATTTTCAGTTGCTCGGTATATTTGATATGCTGCAACTGACAGCCGCCGCATTTCTGAAAAAGCGGACAGACCGGCTTGACGCGCTCTTCCGCGGGAACGAGCACTTCCAGAACTTTGCCGAAAGCGATGTTCTTTTTTACTTTCAGCACCTTATATCTGACTTTTTCGCCCAAAAAAGCAAAGGGAAGAAAAATTACGCATCCTTCTTCCTTGACGATTCCTTCGCCGTTCGCCCCCACGGCGGTTATGAACGATATTTTTTCGTCGTTTTTCTTTATCATAGGTTACCTTTTGATGATCTTCGACAACGCCTTGTCTACGTATATTTGAGCGACTTGCACGAACTTGTTGTATACAAGGAAAAACAAAGCGGCTGTTAAAGCAAACACCGACCAGAAAATAAACTCAATGTTCTCCCATCCGCTCAGATCGTATTCGTTACCGAGAAAATCGAAAGTGAATTCAATCGGTATCTTCATTACTTTCAAATAGAAAAACACCAACAAAACACAGACCGCCGCAAACCAGATAAATTTGATTACAAACCATACGGCCTTATTGAAATTTTTTTCTTTAACGAGGTGATTAAAAATCGGGATCAGTCCGAAATATAAAAAATACGCGGGAAACACCAGCGTGAAAATATTCGCGCCGCTGAAAAGAAAAGCGATCACTCCCCCCGCAAAATATGCGAGAACGCTGCCGAGATAGGATTTTTCGTACAACGGCAGAACGATAAACACCGAGGCGATGATGACGGTTATTATATCGATAAATTCAACATACGCCCCCAGCGTTAAAAACAGCGCGACAAACGCTGCGGAAATCGCCGAGAGCGCAATGACGCGGCTTTTCATTTATCTGCAACAACAGCTGCAAAGCATATCCATACAGCAAAGCGCGCTGCAGAGATTCATCGCCGAAGTACAGGCGTCTCCGCCCATCTGTCTGTCGCCCGCCTGCTGTTCACGGCTGAAATCGGTATTGCCCGACTTGAACTGCTTTTCGGTGAACTCGATCTTTTCCTTGAGTTTGGTGTAAGCAGTGCTGTACTTGCTGTTCGTGGGATCCATATTCATGGCGATTTCCAGCTGCTTTTTACTCTCGTTCGTCCAATTTTTCTTATAAAACACGACCGATTGCAGGTAATGCCATTCCGCATTCCTGTCGTTATAATTGTCGAGCCGATCCTGCGCTTCGTTGATTTTCCCTTCTTTCAGAAAAGACTCCACTTCGGAAAAATCGTAAACATGTTCTTCCGCGTTTTTTGTACGCTCGCGCTCGGATTTAATCTCCGCATAAGCGGTTTCCACCTGCGTGAGTTTTTTCGCCGCTTCGTTGCCGACTTCGCCTTCCATAAAGCGTTCTTCGCGCAGTTTCGCTTTCAGTTCGCGGTAAGCCTTTTCGATTTCTTCATCGGTGGCGTTTTCCTTTACGCCGAGGATCCTGTAGTTTTCCTGCATAGAAACTCCTTTTTATGTGATCAAGTAACTGAACAATACAAATCCCATCCGCCTTGCGGACATAGATTATATTTTATAGTCACAGTATGGGACTTTTTTTGTTGATTTTTTGCTCCGTCATAACCTGCTTTGTCTTGACGCCGAGCCCGCGGTTCAAAATATTGTCCGTAAGATCGTGATTGAACGCGTATTTCAGTTCCTTTGCGTCCGCCGCGATCTGTTGCAGAATCGTACCGAACACATAGTCCATTTCTTTTTCGTGTTTTTTACAAAGCTCCGCTTTACTGATCGAGTCGGGATAAGCATTGACGAAAGGATTATATTTTTTCTTTTTCCTGTCCTCGTCAAAATCGTCCAGCGCGTCGATCAGATATATCCATTTGCCGAGATTGTACGACAAATCCGATACGGGCGCAACGGCTTTTTCTTTCAAAAGCTCAAGGGCAAGTTCGCGAACCATATTTCCGAAGGGATCGGCGGCAATATCCAGACTGTCGCCATTCGCTTTTTCGTAATCACGCAAAACTTTATAATTGACATTGACGATCTTATCGAATTGCGGCTCCGCTGCGCGCGCCTTCTTATAAGCGTTGCGTAAAAACGCCTGCTTGCCTTTGCCGCGATGATCGTCCTCTATGTCGTCCCGCACCTTATAATACGCTAAAATAACATTCAGGCAGGCGACGCGATCGGTAAGCGCGTCGCGCTTTGCCACGGGACGCGGCACAAACCAATGCAGAATGCACCGCTTCTTTTCTATTTCCACATCCACGCCGAGCAGATTGTGGAACAGCGCCGAAAGAAACGTAAGATCGTACGTGAGCGTAAACCTTCCGCATTGACCGCATTTTTTACCGATGCTCTTACACAAACCGCAATACATTGATTTATAGAGCATGGAGTCCTTAATATATAAGTTGGGCAAATCCGTCCTGATATATCCGAACATTCAAATCCTCGCTCTCGGAAGCAATCCGACTTTTTTATATACTTTTCTTAAAGTCTTATTCGCAAGGTATTCGGCTTTAGCCGCGCCTTCGGCAAGAAGTTTATCGATATATGCTTTATCTTTAAGAAGCTTGTCCTTTTCCGCACGGATCGGCTCGACTACCGCCGCCACCGCTTCGCCGACGCGGAATTTGAAATCCGCATAACTTGCGCCTTCGAACTCTTTTTCTGTTTCTTCCGGCGTTTTGCCCGCGAAAAGCGAATAGATGTTGATGAGGTTGGTAATACCCGGTTTATCCTCGGCACGGCGGATTTCGTTGCCGCTGTCCGTCACCGCGCGCTTGAACTTTCGCATAATGGTATCGGTATCGTCGTCCATCGAAATGAAACCGTTGACGTTTTCGTCAGATTTGCTCATCTTCTTTTCGGGGTCCTGCAAACTGTAAATCTTTGCGCCGACCTTTCCGATATACGCTTCGGGAACTTTAAAAGTTTCGCTGTAACGGTTATTGAAACGGATTGCCAGATCGCGCGTAAGTTCCAGATGCTGTTTCTGATCGATACCGATGGGAACTACATCCGCCTGATAAAGAAGAATATCTGCCGCCATCAGTACGGGATAGTCCATTAACCCCATATTGATATTATCGGCGTGTTTCAGGCTTTTATCTTTAAATTGCGTCATGCGGGAAAGCTCCCCGGGATAGGAGATGGTATTCAATATCCAGGATAACTCCGCATGCGCGGAAACATGCGACTGCAAAAAGAGTACCGATTTTACCGGATCGAGCCCGCAGGCGAGATAAAGCGCCGTCAGTTCATACGTATTCGCGCGAAGGCGCGCAGGATCCTGCCTGACGGTGAGCGTATGCAGATCCGCCAGCATAAAAAGGCAATCGTATTCATCCTGCATCGGTCCCCAGTTTCTGATCGCCCCGAGGTAATTGCCTATCGTTAAAATGCCGCTCGGCTGAATGCCGCTTAAAATAACTTTTTTCCCGTCCATAGTCTACTCTCCGCTATTTTATATTATTTTAACACAATGCTAAAAAAAAAGCAATTACAACGCGGTAATTGCTTGCTTTCTGAAGCCGTTTTTTATTATTTCAGCGCAAATTCCCTTACGATTTCTTTTAATTCATCCTTTTTCGCTTTTTTCATAAAGCGCACGGGTTTGCTTTTCAATGCGGCAATCTGCTCGGGAACGGGAACGGCGCTCTCCTTTTCCAGCTTTTCCGCCGCGACAAAGGGATCGCTTTCGTATTTTCCGGAAATAGCTTCATATACGTCGGAAGGAAATTTATACGGACTTGCGGTGGACAAAATGACCGCGGGACGATCCGCGCCGTTTTCACAGGCATAGCCGTCGTAAACGCTCATCGCCACGGCGGTATGCGGATCGAGCACGTATTCGTATTCTTCAAAAAAGTTTCCTATCGTTTCGGCACACGCCTCTTCCGCGCAGAAATTTGCATAGAAAGTTTCCGAAAGGTGCGCCACGCGGGCGCGGTCGATTTCATATCTGCCTTTTTCGGAAAGCGACTTCATCATCGCTTTCGTCTTTTCGGGATCGCGGTTTTCCACGTCGAAAATCAGCCGCTCGAGGTTACTGGAAACCAAAATATCCATGGACGGCGACATCGTCTTGAAAAATTCACGGTTGACGTCGTAAACGCCCGTTTCGAAAAAATCGGTTAACACGTTGTTTTTATTGGAAGCGCAGATCAGTTTGCCGACAGGCAGCCCCATCTTTTTGGCGTAATAACCGGCGAGAATGTCGCCGAAATTTCCTGTAGGAACGACGAAGTCCACTTTTTGTCCCATTTTGATCTCTTCCGCTCCCACGAGATCGCAATACGCAGAAAAATAATAGGCAATCTGCGGCGCCAGCCTGCCGAAATTCATGGAATTTGCCGAAGAAAATATCACGCCGTTTTCTTTTAGTTCTTTTTTAAACGCTTCGTCGGTGAAGATCTTTTTTACGGCGGTCTGACAGTCGTCGAAATTCCCCTCTACCGCCACCACGGAAACGTTGTCGCCTTCCGTCGTGGTCATCTGCAAGCGCTGCATTTCCGCAACGCCTTCGTCGGGGTAAAACACCATGATTTTGACGCCTTTTTTGTTTTTAAAACCTTCCAGCGCGGCCTTTCCCGTATCGCCGCTGGTAGCGGTTAAAATCAAAACGTCGTCTTTAATCCCCGCATTGTCGCATCCCGCGCGAAGCAGATACGGCAAAAGCGTGAGCGCTATATCCTTAAAAGCCAGCGTCGGCCCATGAAAAAGCTCCAAAATATACAGGTTTTCGTCGAGTTTGAGAACGGGCGCGGCGTCCTCGTCAAAACGGGAATACGCCTCCTCGCACGCCCTCAGAAGCTCCTCGTAATCGTATTCTTCCAAAAATTTGGAAAGTACGAATGCCGCGCGTTCCGCATAGTCCATATCCAGCATTTCTTCAAGCGAGAGGGACAGATCGGGATACCTTTCGGGAACGAACAGTCCCCCGTCTTCCGCAATGCCTTTCACGATCGCTTCGGAAGCGTTTGCCGCCGACGCGCCCCCTCTTGTGGAATAAAATTTCATAGCCGACTCCTCTTTGCATTTATTAAAAGGGGACGGAATTTTCCGTCCCCTTAAATATACTATATTTTATCTGAAAAAAGCAAGAAATTAAAGCGCTTTTATGAATAATTTCCCGATTTAAGCGTATTTTTTCAAAAATTCCGGCAACTCTTCTTTCGATGCGCTGCAGGTGAACACAAAGCTGACAGAAAACTGTTTTTCGAGGTTTTCCACAAGTTTGAAGAATTCTTCAAGTTCCGCAAGGGACTTATTCGATATCCTGGCGATACCGTCGATAAAAATATATTCGTTATCGGAATTCGCCGCGACGATGCCTTTGATAAAGCCCGTAAGTTCTGTTTCGCATTTGATTCCGTAAATTTTCGTATCTATAAACCTGATCTGATATTTCAAATCGTACATATACCTATTGGTATCCGTGATAAAAACAACGTGCCCTTTCGCGGACTCCATCGTCGCGTTCGCCTGGTCTATAACGATTTTTGTTTTGCCCGTACCCTTAGGTCCGTAAACGATTTTCATGTCTTTTCCTCCAATTTAAGCTTTTTTATATTGTATACTATTTCTCAAAAGATTTCAATAGTTTTCCGAAAATTTACAAAATAATTTTTTTATGCCGAATGAAGGTGTTTTTCTGCTGTCAGACAGCGAAGAACAGAAAACAAACGCTTTATGCCCGCGGCCTCCTAATACAAAAGGTCCGCGGCTGAAAAACGCCCGCCGTTTTTCAGCCGCAATCAGTTAATCCTATGCAAATTCGCCGACAGAAATGCCTATTTGTTCAGATAAGAAAAATCGACTACGTCCAATAAAGGGCGCTTTACCCATTGACCGTTTGTAAAATCGGGCACCGCCACGGGCATTCCGCCCAGCGCGATAGATTGTTCGGAAAGCGCCGAAACGCTCATCCATGCTGCGGCGTCGTAAACGTCGATCGGAAGCTCTCTTCCCTCTGTGATTCGGCGAAAAAAATCGCGGAACATCAGATAATCCATGCCGCCATGCCCGAGTTCGCGATCCTTCTGCGTGATGTTTTTCCAGATATCGGGCAAATATTCGCTTTCGTATTCCTTCGCGTTGCCGAGGTATTTGCGGATCGTATCGGAGGTTTCGAAAAATTCATGGGGATTGCATTTTTCTTCCAGGAACACCATGTCGCTTTCCTGTACGCAAAGCCCCTTCGTTCCGTGTAATGTAAATTCTCTCGAATAATAAC
>CALVXL010000156.1 GCA_944369635.1 uncultured Clostridia bacterium | reverse complement strand
CCGACCGAATTGCATTTGAAAAGGGTGCGGCATTGCATGAGCAATGCCGCACCCTGAGGTAACGTGCTTTTTAACGGTTGCGTGAAACAAAAATACAAATAAAAGAGGTACGTCCGCATGTTTTTCGACATGCGGTTTTTATATAATTTGATTTTATCGGGAAAAGCGTTCAATAAAAATCGTCTTTTTTTAAATGGGAGCGCAGTTTTTCAATGGCTTTTTTCTCAATCCGCGAAATGTAGGAACGGGAGATTTTCAAAAAGCAGGCGACTTCCCTTTGCGGATAACATCTTCCGCCTTTTAACCCGTATCGCAGGCAGATCACCCTGTATTCGCGGGGCGTAAGGATGCGGGACATATCTTTAAGAAGTCTTTCCGCTTCTATCCGCCGCTCCGCGGCGGCAAAAACGCCGTCCTCGCTTTCAAACAGCAAATCGATAAGGGAAAGTTCGTTTCCGTCCTTGTCCGTGCCCACGGCGTCGCTTAAAGAAACGTCGTTGCGGTATTTTTTGTTGGAACGGAGCAGCATGAGTATTTCGTTTTCGATACAGCGCGCCGTATAGGTCGCAAGATGGGAACCTTTGTCGGGTTCGTAGGTGTTTACCGCTTTGATCAGTCCTATGCTCCCAACGGAAATAAGGTCGTCGTTTTCCATCGTGCCGGCGTATTTTTTCGCAATATGCACCACCAGCCGCAAGTTATGGTTGATAAGCTTTTCCTTCGCCGCTTCGTCGCCTTGCTTTGCCAAAAGCAGGTATTTTCTTTCTTCGTCGGGGGGGAGCGGCTTGGGAAAAGAATTCTTTTCGCCGATCATGCCCGTAAAAAATACGATTTTGCCGATGATGAACCATAAAAAATCCAAGAACATTTCGTTACCGCCTCGGCGCGGAATGCGCCACGGTTCAGTTTATGCGCAAACTTCTGCTTATAGAAGCGGCGGCTTGTACGAAAAGCGCAAAAACGTAGGCATAAAATTTCCTTTGACATCTGCTTTGCGCGGTTGACAAAGCTTTTCGGAGCGGATATAATGATAAAAAAGGAGAGGATCGTTATGGAACAGTTGAATCAGTATCTACCTTTGGTCATTGCGGTGGGACTCGCTGTCGTCATTGTGCTTACGGCAATCATTGCGGCGGGGCTGAACAGGCTTTTCAAAAATATTGTGAGCAATAAGTTTGCCATGGCGGACTTTGAGGAAGTAAATATACATACCGGCGAAAAAACTTACGCCGTCATCGTCAGCAATAAATCGATGAATGACGCGGGCATCACCGCCATGGGCCTGGTATCGGGACTTAAATATTTCGATTTCAAGGAAACTTATAAAGCCGCGAACGACGTTTCGGGTGAGACATTGATCGTCATGCCGAGAACGCCCGTCAAGCTCGTTCTGTGCCCGGAAGAAGTGGAAAAATTGGTATTTTCCAATCTCGATTCAGGAAAATTTCTGCCGATAAAAACGTATGTTATCGACAGTACGGGCAATATTTTTCTGCAACGCGCCAAAAATCTTCAGAAAATCTTAAAAATAAATTATAAAGCTTATCTTGCCCGCGTTAAAGCGGCAAAAGAGGCAAAAGGGAAGGAAAACAAACTGAAGGCCGATTATGAATATTTAAAGAGCGTGAAAGACGGGGAAAAAGCGGGTTTTAAGGATAAAATAAAGGTCGTTTTGATGAAGAAAGTTACGCCCGAGGATATTTTGGAAGCCGAAGCGGAAAGCGAAAAAGCGAGGAAGTTCGCCGAAAAGTATTCGCTGGTCAACGATGTCGCCGTTACGGCTCTGCCTGAGGCCGCGCCCGAAAACGCAAGGGACGAAGAGCCGGTTTTGCAAGAAGCGGAAGAAATCGGAACGGAAGAAACGCCGTTTGAGGAAAAAACGGAAGAAAAAGGGTCGGAGGAAAGCGAAACCGACGAATCGGAAAAAGAGTGCCTACAGGCTGAGGAAAATATGATCTCCGCAAAAGAAAAAGAAGCGGAAATTTCTGAAGACGTGGCAGGCGAGGAAAAAGCGGACGAAACGAAGGACGACGAAGGCGTGATTTCGGAAAGCGAGGCTGCCTTTATGGAAAAAAGCGCGGAGGATGCCCCGATTTCTGAAGGCGATATGACGGAAAACGAGACGGCCGAAGAAACGGAAAATAACGCGGGCGGGAAAGAGTCTGCCCCAAGGGAAAACGATAAGGAATCTTCCGAAGAAAAGGAAGTCGTTTTTTCGGGTGAAAAGAAAGAGTAAACGAAAATAAAAGATAAAGCGCGCGCGGCACAAAAATGCCGCGCGCGCTTTGTCGTTATAAAAAAGAGCACAATCTTTTCACAAAAACACTTAAAAACAGATGCAGGCGAAAATTGCGGAAAAAAAGCTTGAAAGGCAAAAACGTTTATGATAAAATAAGTGAAAAAGCATATTGAAGAGGTGCGGAAATGACATACGATTTTGAAAAAATCATGGCGCGTTTCGATGTTTCGGGCACGCTGAAAAGCTGTGAACGCTACGGAGAAGGGCATATCAACGAAACGTTTCTTGCCGTGATGGAAAACGGCGGCGCGGAAAAGAAATATATTTTGCAAAAAATCAATTCCAACTTATTTAAAGACGTGGACAAGCTGATGAACAACATCCGCCTCGTTACGGAATTCAGCCGCAAAAAAATTGTGGAACGCGGCGGGGATCCCGATCGGGAAAGTCTTTCGCTGGTCTATGCAAAGGACGGCGCGGCGTATATCTACGACGAAGCGAGCAAAGGATATTTCCGCGTTTATAAATTTATAACCGACGCGGTCGCCTATCAGATCGTGGAGAAACCCGAAGATTTTTACCAGAGCGCGGTTGCGTTCGGCGATTTTGCGAACCTTCTGGCGCAGTTCGACGCAACGCAGCTTTACGAAGTTCTTCCCGATTTTCACAATACCGTAAAGCGCTTTGAAAATTTTGAAAAATCGCTCAAGGCGGACAAATTCAATCGCGCGAAAGACGTACAAAAGGAGATCGAGTTCGTGTTGCAGCGCAAAGATTATTGTTCCAGAATCGTAGATCTGCTTGCGAGCGGCAAAATGCCCACCAAGGTAACGCACAACGACACCAAGCTCAACAACGTTATGCTGGACGCGAAAACTGGCAAATATGTGGCGGTCATCGATCTGGATACCATCATGCCGGGAAGCATCTGCTACGATTTCGGCGACAGCATCCGCTTCGGCTGCAATACGGGGGCGGAGGACGAACCCGATCTTACTAAGGTCAATTTCGATATCAACCTGTTCGAAGTTTATGCGAAGGGATATCTCGGCGCGCTTGGCAAAAGCGTTACAAAGACGGAAAAGGAAAACCTTGCGTTCGGCGCCATTTTAATGACGTATGAGTGCGGAATGCGCTTTTTGGCGGACTATCTCGACGGCGACGTATATTTCAGAACGCATCGCGCGGGACAGAACGTGGACAGATGCAGAACGCAGTTCAAGCTGATCGAGGATATGGAAAAGGTATTCGACAAAATGAACGCCATCGTCGCGAAATATTAAAAAAACGCCGCAGAAACTGCGGCGTAAATTTTTTTAAAATTTTTTTGATTTTCAATATTCGTTTAATATTCATATAATATGATAAGGGTGCAAACACAAAGACCATACATCTCCACTGAATATATATCTCCAACCACAGACGGCGAAAGGGCAACCTTTCGCCGTCTGTATTTAAAAACTTTGTCGTTCGCAAGTAAAAAACGGGGGCTGAAAAAACGGAGAACCTTTTTCCGTACGGGTGAAAATTAAAAAAAATAAATTGACTTTATCATAAAAATCGTAGTATACTTGATTTTGTAAAATCAACTTGCATAAAATTTAATCGCTTATTTCCTCAAAAAAACCGCTGTCGAAAAACTGTGAGAGGGTGAGGCCGAATCCTTGCGCAATGGCAAACAGCGTGTCGGCCTTTACGGTTTTACATTTCAGATTGATGATTTTGCTGAGCGTAGAGGGCGCTACGCCGCTTTTCAAAAATAATTGGTATTTTGTCAAAGTATTTTCGTATAAAAGCTGGCGTATTCTTTTGGAAATGGCTTCGTTTAATTTCATAATATTATACTCCCCATTTTTCTGGAGTATAATATATTTTTTTATAAAAATATGGTCTTATAGTAAAATTTTTTGATTATAAGAAAATGGTGGCAGCATGAAAAAAATAGTAATTTCTTTTTTCGGACACAGGGAACTCAGCGATTTTGAAAAGAATCTTGCGGAAAAGCGGCTATACGAAAATTTACGGCGATTTGCGCGCGACGCGATCAATTTGCAACAGCAAATCGTCTGTTACTGCGGCGGATACGGAGATTTCGATTTACTGGTGAGCAAGACGCTGGATAGGATAAAACAGGAGTTTTGGGAAGAGCGTTTTTTTTCTTTGGAAAAGTGTTTTGTAACGCCCGTTGTGGGGGATGAGTTCAAAAAGCGCAACGAAGCGATGCTGGAATTTTACGATCGCGTTATTTATCCGCCTGTGGAAAAAACGCCGTTCGAGCGGGCGCTGGAAAAGCGCAACGCCTGGGTTGCGGAAAATTCCGATCTTGCGGTATGCTTTGTTCTTCGTCCCTGCGGAAACGCGTTTTCCGCAATGCGGTATGCGCGCGAAGTCATGATCCGCGGCAGCGTGATCAATCTTGCGGAAAAAATTTTCTGAAATCTTTCTTTTTTCAATATTCATTTAATTTTTGTGCTTTATAATCAAGGCGTAAAAACAAAAGACCATACATCTCCACTGAATATATATCTCCAACGTACAGGCGGCGGGAAGGCAATACTTTCCGCCGCCTGTATTTTAAAAATTTTTATCTGCCGCGCGCATTGAAGATCTGTTTCAAAGAAAATAAAATTTTATCCCTCAGCGGCGCGTGCTGCCTTGTGATAAAAAATTCTCCGAACGGTTTCTTTTTTCAATATTTATTTAATTTTCGGGCGGTATACTCAAGGCGTAAAAAACAAAAGACCATAAACCTCCACTGAATAAATATCTCCGACATGCAGGCGGCGGAAAGCTTTTACTTTCCGCCGCCTGCATTTTTTTCTTTTTCGCGCTAAAGAGATCTTTTATAAAAAATTTACTCATTTCGCTGTCTGCTATTTGTTTCGCCGCCCGCCGCTTGCGGCGTTTTCAAAGTTGCGGGCTTTTTGCGCTCGTTTTCCGCCCGTCCTTTGAAAAATTACCGCAATTTTTCTTCCCGTTGGCGCGGAAAGATTGGTTGACACGGACAAAAAGCGCGGTTGATTTTCCTTTCCGACCGCAAAATCCCGAAATTTCTTAAAAAGTTGCGTCTTTCAGAAAAATTTCGTCAAAATATATATGAAAACGATTGACAGCGTAAAACAAAATAAATATAATAGTGCTTGCTGTTGCGGTTTAGTAAATTTTAACTTTAGGTTTACAAATAGTAAACTTTTTGAAAATTTAGTAAATTTTAACAAAAAGTTTATAAATACTAAACTCGCAAAAACGGAGCGGCGCGTTGCGACGCGCGGGGCAAGGGGTAAAAATTGCGATGGTTTTAGGAGAAAAAATCAAAGATCTTCGACTTGCGTGCAATCTTACGCAGGAAGAGCTTGCCGATCGGTGCGAGCTTTCAAAAGGGTACATTTCACAGATAGAAAACGACCTTACCAGCCCGTCGATCGCCACGCTTGTGGATCTTCTCGCCGCGCTCGGCACGAATTTAAAAGAATTTTTCGCGTCCGAAGAGGACGATGAAAAGGTCGTTTACAACAAGGACGAATTCATCGAAAAGCAGGGTAACGGTTACGTGCTGAACTGGCTTGTGCCCAACGCGCAGAAAAACGTGATGGAGCCGGTACATATGGTCTTGCAGTCGGAATCGTCCACCGAGGACGATTTTCCGCACGAGGGCGAGGAATTCGGGTTTGTGCTGGAAGGCGAAATCAAAATCGTGCTCGGCAAAAAATCTTATAAATGCAAAAAAGGGCAAAGTTTTTATTTTGTTTCCAACAAAGTTCATAAAATCGTGAACGAAAAGGCCAAGCGCGCGGTTTTCATCTGGGTTTCCTCGCCGCCGAATTTTTAAAAGAACGATACCGATTTTTTACGGAGATATACTATGGAAGAACAGCTCACTTGTAAAGAAAGCGAAAACATCATCGAACTCGTCGATCTGACGCGCGTATTCGAAGACGGCATGGTCGCGGTGGACAAAGTCAACCTGAAAGTCAAAAAAGGCGAATTCGTCACGTTTTTGGGGCCGTCGGGTTGCGGAAAGACCACTACGCTCCGCATGATCGCGGGCTTTGATAAGCCGACGAGCGGAAAAATTCTATTGAACGGGCAGGATATTAGCGGTCTTCCGCCGCATAAGCGCCCTGTCAATACGGTGTTCCAGCGTTACGCGCTTTTCCCGCACCTCAATGTGGCGGACAACGTGGCGTTCGGGCTGAAACTTAAAAAAATCAAGGTGACGTACGAGCGCAGCGACGGTTCTCGCTTTACCAAAGTGGAAAAGCTTTCCAAGGCGGAAATCGCGGAAAAAGTCAACAAAGCGCTTAAGATCGTCGATCTGGAAGGCTTTGAAAAGCGCAGCGTTTCCACCCTTTCCGGCGGACAGCAGCAAAGGGTTGCCATTGCCCGCGCCATCGTCAACGAACCGCAGATATTGCTTTTGGACGAACCGCTCGGCGCGCTCGATCTGAAAATGAGAAAGGACATGCAGCTCGAGCTGAAAGAAATGCATAAAAAGCTGGGCATTACCTTCATATACGTCACGCACGATCAGGAAGAAGCGCTGACGATGAGCGACACAATCGTCGTCATGAAGGACGGCGAAATCCAGCAGGAGGGTACGCCGCTCGATATTTATAACGAACCCGCCAACTCCTTTGTTGCGGACTTTATCGGCGACAGCAACATTTTTTCCGGTACGATGACGGGCAAGCTGAAGGTGCGCTTCCTCAACAAGACCTTCGAATGCGTGGACGATTTTGCCAAAAACGAAAAGGTGGATGTGGTCGTCCGCCCCGAGGACGTGTTTTTGATGGACGAGGGGAAAGGACAGGTAGACGGCAAGATCGTCAGTTCCATATTCAAGGGCGTGCATTATGAAATGGTGTGTAAGATCGGCAAGACGGAAGTGGTGGTGCAGGACACCAAGGAACGCAAGGTCGGCGACAAGGTGAGCATCTACATCCGCCCCGAAGACATTCACATCATGGCGAAAGAATTCACCGCCAACAAATACGAGGGGTATATTACCAAGAAAAATACCGTCGTGTTCGGCGACGGGGAATTTGCGTGCGACGTCACGCAGCTTTATCCCGGCAGTTTCCTCGACGAAGAGGGCTACCTCATCACGGCGGAGGGTGAAAAGATCGACCTTACCGACGTAGACGTCGAAGTGGAAGTCGGGCTCAAGGACATCGACCTCAACGACGTGGATACCTTGGAAGAAGAGGGCGGCGCGGTAGGCAATATCGTATCCATTATATATAAAGGCGATCACTATCAGGTTATCGTCCGCACCGACGAAAACGAAGAAGATTACGTCTGCGACACCGAATACACCTGGAACGAAAATGACCGCGTGAGCGTTTCCATCAAGCCCGAGGCGATCAGGCTGAAACTGAAAGAGGAGGTCAAAAGATAATGGCTTCATCCGTCAAAGCGGTTGCGCGGGAAAATTACGCGGGAAACGAAAAGAAAACTTTCCGCGCGTTGTTCAAACGCAGTTATCTTGCGATCCCTTACGGACTGTTTCTCGCGCTCTTTGTGGTTTTTCCGCTGTTTTTGATCGTTTACTACGCGTTTACCGATAAAAGCGGAGGATTTACTTTCAATAATTTCGTCGCGTTTTTTTCTTCGTCCACGTATGTCAGCAACCTGTTGATCAGTATCGGCATCGCTTGCGTCACCACGGCGGTATGCCTTTTAATCGCTTATCCCGTGGCGTATATTCTTTCGCGCTTCAAATCGGCGCGCTCGTATATTTTCGTGTTGCTTTTCATCGCGCCCATGTGGATCAATTTCGTACTTCGCGCATATGCGCTCAGGGAAATTTTAAACCTTTTCGGGCTGCTCGGCAAGACGAATTTCTTAAATACCGTCATCGGTATGGTATACGATTTTCTGCCCTTCATGATATTGCCGATTTATACGACGCTTATCAAGATGGACAAGAGCCTGGAAGAGGCGTCCGCCGACCTCGGCGGCAACGGCGCGGTTACCTTTTTCAAAGTGACGCTGCCGCTTTCCGTGCCGGGGATCGTCAGCGGCGCGATGATGGTATTTTTGCCGTCGATGAGCTGCTACGTCATCACCGATACCTTCGGCAACAGCAAAGTGCCGCTCATCGGTAAGCTCATCGAATCGATGTTCGGCACCAACGCCAACTGGAACATGGGGTCGGCGCTCGCCATCGTCATGCTCATTATTATGTTTATTACCATGCTTCTGACGGGCGGGTTCAAGGGAGAAAAAGAAACGACGAGGGGGAACGCGCTATGATGAAAAAAGTTCTCGCTTACGGGTTTTTGACCCTCGTCCTTCTGTGCGTCTACGCGCCGATCTTTATCCTTATTATTTTCAGTTTTACCGACGCGAACATCGTCGGGCAGTGGCACGGTTTTTCCTTGGAACTTTATAAGCGGCTCTTTACCGTGGAACGGCTTAGAAACATGATCGTAAACACCGTCGTGCTCGCGCTTTTGGCGGCGGCGGTATCCACCGTGTTGGGCACGCTGGGCGCGCTCGGCATGTTCTACAGCAAAAAGATCTGGAAAAAAGTGCTCGGCGGCGCGTCGAACATCAACGTCATCAATGCGGAGATCGTTATCGCCGTTTCCCTCGCGCTGGTGTTTTCCATGTTCGCCTTCAACAAGACGTATTATTCTCTGCTCATCGGGCACGTGGCGTTCTGCACGCCGTTCGTCGTGCTTTCGGTCATTCCGAAACTCAAGCAGATGGACCCGAGTTTATACGAAGCCGCGCTCGATCTGGGCGCTACGCCGCGCAAAGCGCTCTTCCGCGTGGTGCTGCCGGAAATATTGCCCGGCATTGTCGCGGGCTTCATGCTCGCGCTGACGCTTTCGCTCGACGATTATATCATCACCTCGTTTACGAAACCCGCGGAATTCGATACCATTTCGACGTATGTGTATAACGCGGTCAAAAATACCGCAAAGTCGGAACTTCCCGCATTCAGGGCGCTCGCCGCAGTCATCTTTCTGATCATCGTCATCGTGGTCGTCATACTGAACGTGCGCGCAGGAAAGAAAAATAAAAACGAAACGTTTATGAAAAAGGAGATAAAATGAAAAAGATCGCATTGCTTGTTGTCGCGGCGCTCATCGCCGCAATTCCGCTGACGGCGGGTGTTGCCGTGGAGAAAGAGGCTTATGCCGCAGGAGAAACGCTCACGCTGAAAGTGGCAAACTGGGAAGATTATATCGACGAATCCGTTCTGGAAGAGTTTGAAACGCAAATGAGCGAAAAATACGGCAAGACCGTTACGGTGCAGTACAACACGTTCGGCACGAACGAAAACCTGTATAACGACCTTAAGATCGCAAACGGATATCTTTACGACGTCATCTGCCCGTCCGATTATATGATCGAAAAGATGGCGAAAGAGGGGATGCTCAAAGAACTTTCTCTTGCTTCGGGCGGTAATTACGATTTATATGCTTCCGATTACATCAAGGGGATTTTCGAAAACAAGATCAAATGGAACGACAAAACCCTTGCGGATTACGCCGTGTGCTATATGTGGGGCACGATGGGATACGTTTATAACCCGAAAAACGTTTCGCATGAGGATATGAAAGACTGGGCTTCCCTTTGGGACGCAAAGTATAAAGGCCGCTCCACGATAAAAGACAGCGTGCGCGATTCCTATTTCGTCGGCATCGCCTATGCGAAGAAAGAAGAACTTCTTAAATTGAAAGCCGACTACGACGCGAAGACCATCACCGCCGACGCTTATAACGCAGAACTGACGAAGATTTTCAACGACACTTCGGAAGAAACGGTAAAGGAAGTGCAGAAGGCGCTCACCGCGTTGAAGAAGAATATTTTCGGGTTCGAAGTGGACAGCGGCAAAAACGACATCGCCTCGGGAACCATCGACATCAATTTCGCTTGGAGCGGCGACGCCGTTTATGCGATGGACGAAGCCGAAGCGGTCGGCGTGGAGCTTTACTATTCCGTTCCCGAAACGGGCAGCAATATCTGGTTCGACGGATGGTGCATTCCCAAAAACGCGCAGCAGACGGAGCTTGCGAACGACTTCATCAATTTCATGTGCGATCCCGAAATCGCCGTGCGCAACATGGAATACGTCGGCTACACCAGCGGCATCGCGGGGGATAAAACCTTCTCTATAGATTATTACGACGAAGACAGCGGCGAACTCGTTGAAACGGTGGAATACAGCGGCGTGTACGATTGGATGGTGCAGACCTACGAACTCAGCGAAACGGCGGGCGAAGGGCTGACGGAAGTGGATTTGAGCTACTTCTTCGGCGACGGAAAAGTCGTTTATACCGATACCGTGGGCAGACAGTTTTCCGCACAGTATCCCGATACCGCAACGACGACGCGTTGCGTGGTCATGAATTATTTTGATGACGAAACCAACGAACGCATCAACACGATGTGGGAAAACGTCAAGGGCGTATCCTTCCCCGCGTGGGCGATCATTCTGATCGTCGTCGGCGTGGTCGTCATCGTCGGCGTGGTGCTTCTTATCCGCTTCAAGGATAAAATTTTCAAAAATAAGCTCGGCGGCAAAAAAGGCGTGAAAGTCGTCAGAAAAGAAGATATGTAATTAAAACAATAAAAAATTACCCGCGCCCGAAAGCAAAATGCTTTCGGGCGCGGTTTTTTTCGATTCCTTATGCAAAACAGGCTCTTTTAAAAAAGGGTAAATTTCGGGAAAGTGAAAACCGCCGATTGCGGCGGTTTTCACTTGTATTTATATTTAAATAAATTCTTTTTTACGGTTTATTTGCGGTTTATTCCGCGCCGTCGAATAAATGCAGGGAGCGGACGGAAACCTCTTTTATCTTGTCGGTAATGGAATTCGCATGCGTGGACAAATTATTGCAGGTAGCGTCGGTAAGTTTCTGCGAACGGTA
>CALVXL010000155.1 GCA_944369635.1 uncultured Clostridia bacterium | reverse complement strand
CTGAAAGCCGCGCTTTCGCAGAAGGACGAAAAAGCCGTTGCCGAAGAGGGCGGCGACGTTTTGTTTGCGGCGGTCAACGTTTTGCGCAAGGTCGGCGTGGAGAGCGAACAGGCGCTTACGGCGGCTACGGAAAAATTCGTTTCGCGCTTTATCGAAACGGAGCGGCTTGCGGCGGCGGACGGCAAACGCGCGGAAGATCTGACCGACGAAGAATGGGATCGGTATTATAATGAAGCCAAAAAGCATTGAGATAGGCAGCGTAATTACGCCGAACAACGTGTTTTTGGCGCCCCTTGCGGGGTATACCGATTTTGCGTTCAGAAATATCTGCATTTCCTATGGCGCGGGGCTTACCTTTACCGAAATGGTCAGCGCGAACGGACTGCTGTACGGCAGCAAGGCGACGAAAGATCTGCTCTATACGACGGACGCGGAAAAAATCAAGGCGGTGCAGCTTTTCGGCTCCGATCCCGACATCATGCGGGAAGCCGTTTTGAGCGAGCCGCTTGCGCCTTTCGACGTTATCGACGTGAACATGGGCTGTCCCGTTCCGAAAATATATTCCAACGGCGCGGGAAGCGCCCTTCTGGAAGATTTGCCGCGCGCGGAAAAAATCCTTTCCGCCATGGCGAAGACGGGCAGGAACATCACCGTCAAAATCCGCCTCGGAACGGTGCGCGGAAAGAGCGTGGCCGTGCAGTTTGCCGAGATGGCGGAGGGCGCGGGAGTAAAACTCATTGCCGTGCACGGAAGATACCGCCCCGATTATTATTCGGGCGAAGCCGACGTTAAAGAGATCGCCGCGGTGAAAAACGCCGTGCATATTCCCGTCATCGCCAACGGCGGCATATTCTGCGCCGAAGACGCCGACAAGATGATGCGCGAAACGGGTGCGGACGGCGTGATGGTGGCGCGCGGGGCGCTCGGCCGTCCCTTTGTGTTTTCCGAAATTCTGGGACGGGATTACGAATACGACCTCGTTAAAACGGTGAAAAGGCACATCGCGCTTTTGAAAACCCGTTTCGACGATAAGTTTATCGCGGTGAATTTCCGCAAAGTCATTCCCAACTACCTAAAGGGCGTAAAGTGCGGTAAAGAGCTGAAACTCGCCTTCGTAAAGGTAAATTCCACGGCGGAGATCGAAAGCCTTCTCGATCGGCTGGAAAAGTGATTTCCGATTTTGCCTTGCGGGAACAAAACGCGCGGCGTTGCAATATACTGTAATTAGCATAATCGTGAGGTAGTATATTGAAAGCGTGTTTTGTAACGGGCGGCAGTCTGAACGCATTCTGGCAGGAAAAACTGGAAAAGACGGCGAAATGCGACTTGCTCGCCTTCGGGTTCAACGGACTGGGACTGGTGAGTTATAAGCGGGAACTCGAAGGCAAAAGCGAATTTTTCCACGACGCGGCGGGGCTGAGCAAAGCCGTGGGCGGTGTGGTGATTTCGGGGTGCGATACCGATACCTACGGCATTTTCCGTCATTCGGCGCTCATCGCCGACAGGGGGCGCATTTTAGGTGTTTCCGACATGAGTTTTTCCTTAGACGAAAGCGAATTCCGCGCGGGCGGGAACTTCCGCGTTTACGAGACCGGCGCGGGCAGGATCGGCCTGCTCGTCGGCGACGACATCTACTTTACGGAGGCGGCGAAAGTGCTTTCCTTATGCGACGCCGACTTCATCGTATGCGTATATCATCAGGTGCTCAGCAATATGACGGAAATCATGCTGCGCGCCGCCGCTTTTTCCTGCGGCGTGCCCATCGCGCTCGTCGCGTCGGAATTCGTCAGCGTGGCGGGTATCGGCGGCGATATCGTGTATTCTTCGCGGCGGGACGTCAACGAAACGGAGATCCGCCTGGTGAAGGACTTTCATAAAATCAGCACGCGGCGGCGGGGATTTTTTCTCGAACAGGGTTTTTGACCGACTGCGTTTATTGATAAATCCGAAAAAAGCAAACGACAAACAAAGCGGCGGGGCAAAGTTGCCCCGACTTAAACGGACAAGACATAAAAATACAGAGGTGAACATATGCTGAACATCGTTTTGGTAGAGCCCGAAATTCCCCAAAACACCGGCAACATCGTGAGGACGTGCGCGGCGACGGGTTCGAAGCTGCACCTCGTGCGCCCGCTGGGGTTCGAGGTTTCGGACAAGCATTTAAAGCGCGCGGGGCTTGATTACTGGTATCTGGTGGACATTACGTATTACGACAGTTTTTCCGAGGTGTGGGACAAGTTCTCCGCGGAACATAATTACTGGTTTTTCTCCACGAAAGCGGAAAATACGCACAGCGACGTCGAATATGCCGACGGCGATTTTTTAGTGTTTGGAAAGGAAACTAAGGGGTTGCCCGAAGATCTTCTGCGGGCGCATTGCGATCATTGCGTGCGCATTCCCATGATCGACGAGAGCCGCTCGCTCAATCTCGGCAACTCGGTGTGCACGGGGGTGTACGAGGCGCTCCGCCAGCTGGGTTACCCGCATCTTAAACGCGTGGGGAAAATTCCCACGCGCTGACGCCGCCCTTTCGCGTGCGATAAAGCGGCGTTTGCCCGCGCGATTTTCGGCTTTCGGTGGAAAATGCGCGTTTTGCGTTTGATTTACGCGGGTTTTTCGCAAAACCGCCCGAATTGATTTGACAAAAATGGCAAGATTGTCTAAAATTACAGGTAGGAAATAAAAAACGGAGGAGTTTTTTTATGAATAAAAAATCGATTAAAGACGTGGACGTAAAGGGCAAAAGATGTCTGGTCAGAGTCGACTTCAACGTCCCGATGAAAGACGGCGTGATCACCGACGAAAACCGTATCGACGGCGCTTTGCCGACCATAAAGTACCTGATCGAGCACGGCGCGAAAGTGATTTTGTGTTCGCACCTCGGCAAGCCGCACAACGTGCTGACCGAAGGTTTCTCGCTCAATAAAAAGGAAAAGGCGGCTATTGCCGCTCTGCCGGAAAGCGAGCAGGCTGCCGCAAAGGCGGAATACCTTAAAAAGGCTTTGAAAGACAGGGAAAAATTCTCTTTGAGACCGGTAGCGGAAAAGCTTTCGGAAAAACTCGGCAAGCCCGTTACGTTTGCTACGGACGTCGTGGGACCGAGCGCGGACGCGGCGGTCGCGGCGATGAAGGACGGCGACGTCGTTCTGCTTGAAAACACCCGTTTCGAAGCGGGCGAAGAAAAGCGCGACGAAGCGCTTTGCAAAAAACTCGCTTCTTATTGCGATATCTACGTGAACGACGCTTTCGGTACGGCGCACCGTTCGCACGCGACCACGGCGGCGATCGTTGAATACGGATTCGTCAAGACGGCGGTCTGCGGCTTCCTCATCGAAAAGGAGCTTTCTGTTATGGCGGACGCGCTGGAACACCCCGTAAGGCCGTTTGTGGCGATTCTCGGCGGCGCGAAAGTTGCGGATAAACTGAAAGTTATTTCCAACCTTTTGGAAAAATGCGACACGTTGGTCATCGGCGGCGGCATGGCGTACACCTTCCTGAAAGCGGAAGGCTATGAAGTGGGCACCTCGCTGGTGGACGACGAACAGATCGGTTACTGCAAGGAAATGATGGAAAAGGCGAAGAAGCTGGGCAAAAAGCTCGTTCTGCCCGTGGACGCGGTCGTGGCGGCTTCGTTCCCCAACCCGATCGACGCTCCTATCGAAACGGAAGTTTATCCCGTGGACAAGATGCCCGCGGACAAAATGGGACTGGATATCGGACCCGCTACGGAAAAGTTGTTCGCTTCGGAAGTCGCGAATGCGAAAACGGTCATCTGGAACGGACCTATGGGCGTGTTTGAAAACCCCGTGCTCGCAAAGGGCACCGTTGCGGTGGCGAAAGCGCTGGCGGACGCGAAGGGCGCAACCACCATCATCGGCGGCGGCGATTCCGCGGCTGCGGTGAAACAACTCGGATTTGCCGACAAGATGACGCACATTTCCACCGGCGGCGGCGCGTCGCTCGAACTCTTCGAGGGCAAAGTGCTTCCCGGTATCGCGTGCCTCAACGATAAAGACTAAGGAGATATTTACATCATGAGAAAACCGATTATTGCAGGTAACTGGAAAATGAATAAGACCGCGGCGGAAGCGGTGAAACTGATCGAAGAGCTGAAACCCCTCGTCGCGAAAGCCAAGCCCGAAGTGGTGGTATGCGTGCCCTTTACCGACCTTGCGGTCGTAGGGGAAGCGATCAAGGGCAGCAAGATCAAGCTCGGCGCGCAGAACGTCGCATGGGCGGATAAAGGCGCTTTCACGGGTGAGATCAGCGCGGAAATGCTGAAGGAGCTCGGCGTGGAATACGTCATCATCGGACACAGCGAAAGAAGACAGTACTTCGGCGAAACCGACGAAAGCGTAAATAAGCGCGTAAAGCAGGCGCTGGCAAACGGCCTTAAACCCATCGTGTGCGTGGGCGAAACCAAACTCGAACGCGAAAAGAACAGAACGAAGCGCGTTTTGAAAAAGCAGATTACGGAAGGCCTTGCGGGCGTGGAAAATTTTGAAAACCTCGTCGTGGCTTACGAACCCGTTTGGGCGATCGGCACGGGGCTGACCGCTACCAAGGAAGACGCCAATGCGACCATCGGTTATATCCGCCGTATCGTCGGTACGACCTTCGGCAAGGAAGTGGCAAAGAATCTCCGCAGCCAGTACGGCGGCAGCATGAACGCCAAGAATGCGAAAGATCTGATGAGCATGAGAAATATCGACGGCGGCCTGATCGGCGGCGCGTCCCTCAAAGCGGAAGATTTTTCCAAAGTGGTCAACTACAAGGAAAACTGAGCCTTTGTTTTAGGACTGCGTTTTTGAATTGAGCGGCTGAATCTATAGCAGGTTCAATACTTGAAAAAGCTACTTCCCGCCGCGCACCGTTTCGGTGCGCGGCGGGTTTTTTTAAATTTTGTTTTTTCGGTAATTTCCGCACGGGAATCCGATTTTTCTTTCTTATGATCGTACAAATAGTTTAATTGTTTGCGGGAGCATATGTTCAAAAAATATGCTCCCGCTTTTTGTGTAACAAAAACCCCTAGATAGTCTAGGGGTTCAGAAGAGGTTAACCGTTGAGAAAATTCCTCCGTTTGTATATAATAAAAGTTGCGACCTGCCAGTTGCAACCGAAAACAAACGGAGGATTTATGAAAAAAGAAATTTTCACTGGAAATAGTTTAGCACACACAAAATGGAATT